>CAYMJK010000476.1:0-3910 GCA_964390535.1 uncultured Phycisphaeraceae bacterium
TATCTGGTGATCCGACTGCTCGCCGACACACCGGAAGCGATCCTTGACATCGTCGATTCCCTCTCCCGCGGCGTTCGCGGACGCCCTCCGGCGCCGGCCTTCGCTGCTGGTTCCGGCGCCGATCCCGCGAGTCCTCGCCCCTCGTTCGGGCTGATCTGCGTGCCCCACCGCCCCGGAATCACACGCTTCTGGGTCGCTCCCCGACGTCCCGCCCCCTCCTCCCTGGGCAGCGGCGTGATCTTCGCCTCCGGCTCGGGCAGGACACGATCCCGGTCATCGAGTTCCTCGACCTTCAGGATCTTGAACGCCTCGCCCTCCTTGTGTGTCAGCCGGAACGTCTGGGTGGTGGATTCCCCCGGCCGCAGCGCCCCTGCCGGGATGCGATTGGTGTCGAACTCGAGGTCGCCGGTGACCGTGGCGGTCACGCCCACGCTGGTGAGCCGCCGGGACCTGTCGGTGGTGCGCACGGTGATGAGGCCCTGGTGCAGGCCGACGGGCGCGGTCGGGAGGAGGGCGATCCGGATCTTCGTCTGGCCGACGGTCTCGCCATCACGCTGCGTCGGCGCCGTGTCGAGCACCTCGACCTCGAACGCCTCGGAACCGGCGATCGTGGCGGCGTACGCCTCGAAGTCGCTGGTTCGCCCGGTGACGGTGAGAATGAGTTCCGTCGGCGTCTGCTTGCCGACCTCGCCGAAGGCGACGGGGAACGGATCGAGCACGATCGCCCGCTTGACCGTCGCCTGCATCCGGATGCGCGTCTGCGGCGTCTGGGGATCATCGCTCTCGACGGTGATGACCGTCGGCTTGGACTTGTCCTGCCCCCAGCCGGCGGGGTTGAGCCGCAGTTCGAGATCGCGCGACTCGCCGGGCGGGATCGACGTCGGCACGCCATCGCGCATCGTGCCGACCACGCAGCCACAGGATGTGCGCACGGCGGTGACCGTCAGCGGCCCCTCGCCGTCATTGTGCACCGGGACGTACTGCACGACGGTCGGGTCGAGCGCCATGTGCTCGCCGAAATCGTGCTCCAGGCTGTTCACCCGGATGCGCCCGGCCTGCTGTCGGGCAGACTCGGCGGGCGTCCCGTTCTGCCCGCACGCCGGCGCGCTCGTGAGCGCGAGGGCAAGGGGGATCAGGGCGGCAAGGACGATTCTGCGCATCGGAGAGGCCCTCCGTCGATCTTGGATTCTACTGATTGCGGCCGTCGGTGATGCTCACCGCGGCATCCGTCTCTTCGGCCGGGACGATCCGCCCGAGGTAGGTCAGGTCGACCGTCTCCTCCTGCGGCACATCGGTCTTGAGCAGGAGCCGGCCCCGGATAGCGCCCGGCTTCTGGGCGCCGTGGAAGGTGAAGGTGACGCGATACGCGTCCTGCTTCTCGGGATCCAGCGGCTCCACGCGGTAGTCGGTCTCGATGTCCGCGGTGGACTGCTCCTCCAGGCCGAGGATCCGGAACGACTCGCCGCGGGCGTGCCGCACGATCACCGGGAACTCGGTCTCCACGCCGGGGGCGACGCGTCCGAACGCGATGCGGCTGGGGGACACCTCGACATCGCCCTGAATGCGCGCAACGAGCTGAATGTTCACCATGTCCTCGCGCGGGTCGTTGGTGCGGGCCGCGGCGACCGCGCTGATATGCCCGGGAGGGGCGCTGGGCGACAGCGAGACCACCAGGTCGGTCCGGCGGAGCATCTCGCCATCGATCTCTTCCTCTTCGGTCCCGATGATCTCGGCCGTGAAGAACTCCGAGCCGATCACCGTGACTTCAGTGACGGCGAAGTCCGCCGTGCGCCCGTAGACCGAGACGAGCTGGTCCTGCGTGGCGCCCTTGTGCACCTGACCGACGTTGGCGATGGGCGGGTCGGCGTAGACCACCTGCGAGACGTCGGCAGAGATCGTCAGCACCGTGACCGGGTTCACCGGATCGTTCGTGCGGATGGTCACGCGCTGGTGGCTGGCGCCTCGCTTGCCCGCCGGCTTGAACGAGACCTCCAGCGTTCCGCTCTCGCCGGGCTCGTACTGCAGCTTCGCGAGGTCGGCGGCGGTGCACCCGCAGGTGCTGTGGACATCCTGGACGACCAGGGTGGCGTCGCCCGCGTTCTTGAACGTGAACTGCGTCTTCACCGGCTCGGTGTCGAAGACCTTGCCGAATCCGTGGCGAAGACGGTCGATCTCGAACACCGGGGCGGTTCCGGGCGCTGCCGGCGCCACCGGGATCGCCGGCCGTGGGTTGTCCTGCGGGAGCACGGGCTGCGCCAGGGCGGGGCTGAGGCAGATCATGGCGCCCGAGACGCCGAGACAGAGAGAGCGCCAGGTGCTGCGCATATCGAAATCCTCCTTGGGCTCGCCCCTCGCCCGCCGCCGGGCGCGCGGAACGTCCCTCCGCCAACAGTGTATCGGGATTGCCGGGCAGGCAACACCCGGCGCCTGTTCTCGAAACTATCCGCGGGCGCCTGACCCCCCCACCCCTCCTGCGCCGCACAGACCGCCTGTTCCCTATCGTGATCCGAACATCTGCTGGACCCCCGTTGCCTCGATGGCGGCCCCGAGGCGGCCGAGAGCCTGAACGTACGTCGCGGTCCGCATGGGTATCCGCTTCTCGGTCATCAGCGCATGCGCTGCCCCGAACTCACGCGCCATGATGCTCTGGAGCCTCTGGTGGACCTCCTCCAGCGTCCAGGGGGCCCCGGTCATGTTCTGGGTCCATTCGAAGTAGCTGACCGTCACGCCGCCCGCGTTGGCCATGATGTCCGGGATGACCAGGGCCCCGCGCTTGTGGAGGATCTGGTCGGCCTCCTGCGTGGTCGGGCCGTTGGCGAGCTCCAGCACGACATCCGCCTGGATGCGATCCGCGTTGCTTTCGGTGATGACACTCTCCAGGGCCGCGGGGACAAGGACATCGACCTCCAGTTCCAGCAGGTCCTGATTGCTGAGCCCGCGCCCGTCGCCGGCGACGCGGCCGGACTGCTCCTTCGCCTTGATCTGCGACGGGATGTCGAGCCCCTCGGGGCTGAAGGCGCCGCCGCGGGAGTCGCTGATCGCCACCACGCGATACCCGTCGGCCGCGGCGAGCCTGGCGAAGTGCTGCCCGGCGTTGCCGAAGCCCTGGATCGCAATGCGGATGCGCTCCGGATCCCAGTTGCGCAGGCGCTCGATTTCCTTGAGTTGGTAGTAGCCGCCGCGGCCGGTGGCGTCGTCGCGGCCCAGCGAGCCGCCGAGGGCAACCGGCTTCCCGGTGATCACCGCGGGCAGCCGTCGACGATTGATGACCGCGTACTCGTCGGCCATCCAGGCCATGATGGTGGGGTCGGTGTAGACATCCGGCGCGGGAATGTCGATCTCGGGGCCAATCACATCGGCGAGGGCGCGTATGTAGCCGCGGCTGAGCCGCTCGAGTTCGTGGGCAGACAGTTCCCTTGGGTTGACGATCACCCCGCCCTTGCCGCCACCGAAGGGGATGCCGACCGCAGCGCACTTGCAGGTCATCCAGAAGGCGAGGGCCCGAACTTCACCCGGATTGACATCCGGGTGAAAGCGGATGCCGCCTTTGGCGGGCCCGCGCACAGTGCTGTGGCGGGAGCGGAAGCCGGTGAAGATCCGTAGCGAGCCGTCATCCATGCGGACCGGGATGGACACCTCGAAAAACGCCTCCGGGCGCCGGAGGCGGGCGAGGGTCTCGGGGTGGACGGACGTGTGCTCCGCGGCGAGATCGAGCTGATTGAGGGCGGCGCCGAACAGGTCGGGCTCGGCCGGGTGTGAGGGGGCAGGGGCAACTCCGGTCGCGGGCGGGGCCTTCGTCGTCGCAGGCATAGGCGGCTACCTCCTTGGGTCCGGGGAAGCATAACGGAACCGGGGCTCTGGGGGCAGCGGGACTCTCAGGCTGCGGCGGCGGCTTCGAGCGGCCCGACCG
>CAYMJK010000477.1:0-3383 GCA_964390535.1 uncultured Phycisphaeraceae bacterium
GGTAATCGCCGCGATCACGAGCTGCACCAACACAAGCAATCCGGATGTGATGATCGCGGCGGGGCTGGTGGCCCGCAAGGCCCGGGCGCTGGGGCTCAACCGCAAGCCGTGGGTGAAGACGAGTCTCGCCCCGGGCAGCAAGGTGGTCACCGAGTATTACGACCGCAGCGGCCTGACGGCTGATCTGGAGGCGCTGGGGTTCCACACCGTCGGGTACGGGTGCACGACGTGCATCGGCAACTCCGGCCCGCTGCCCCCGGAGATCGAGAAGGCGGCGCAGGAGCATGATCTCATCGTGGCGAGCGTGCTCAGCGGCAACCGGAACTTCGAGGGGCGGATCCATCCGCGGGTGAAGGCGAACTATCTGGCCAGCCCGCCGCTGGTGGTGGCGTACGCGCTGGCGGGCACGGTGGACATCGATCTGACGCACGACCCGATCGCGCGGACCGCCGACGGGCGTGATGTCTACCTCAAGGACATCTGGCCGACGACGGCGGAGATCCACGAGATCCGGCGGACCGCGATCAGCGCCGACCAGTTCCAGGACAAATACGCCGATGTCTTCACCGGCAACGAGACGTGGAACAAGGTGCCGGTCTCCGAGAGCGAGCTGTACCCGTGGGATGACGACTCGACCTATATCCAGAACCCGCCGTTCTTCGAGGGCATGACCGAGGCGATCCCGGCGCTGGAGCCGATCACCGGGGCGCGGGCCCTGGGCGTGTTCGGCGACAGCGTGACGACCGATCACATCTCGCCTGCGGGGCGCATCGAGCCGGAGACGCCGGCGGGGCGGTTCCTGCTCGAAAAGGGTGTGAAGCAGCGGGACTTCAACAGCTACGGCTCGCGCCGCGGCAACGACCGCGTGATGACACGCGGCACGTTCGCCAACGTGCGCATCAAGAACCGGATCGCCGAGAAAGACGGCAAGGTCCGCGAGGGCGGGTGGACGCGCGACTTCACCAAAGGCGCCACGCTCGCCGAGGCGCCGATCGCGTACATCTACGATGTCGCCATGAATTACAAGCAGGCGGGCGTGCCGCTGGTGGTGATCGCGGGGAAGGACTACGGCATGGGCTCCAGCCGCGACTGGGCGGCGAAGGGCGCCTACCTGCTGGGCGTGCGGGTGGTGATCGCCGAGAGCTTCGAGCGGATCCACCGGTCCAACCTGGTCTTCATGGGCGTGCTGCCGCTGGTCTTCGAGCGCGGCGAGACCGCCCAGAGCCTCGGCATCCGCGGCGACGAGACCTTCGACATCGAGCTTCCGAAGGATCTGGCGCCGGGGCAGGAGGTTCCGGTGACGGCGGTGGCGCCCGATGGCAAGCGGATCCGGTTCACCTGCCGCAGCCGCGTGGACACGAGCGTGGAACTGGAGTACTACCGCAACGGCGGGATTCTGCAGACGGTGATCCGCAAGAAGCTGAACGAGGCGCGGCAGGGGGCGGGGGTGTAGTTCCGGTTGATCTTGTGGGGGGCGGCTCCGCCCCCGGATGGGGGCGCTGTTCTTTGCCCCGGGCGAAGCGCAGCGGAGCCCGGGGTTGCCAGCGCCCTCGATGCGTGGAGCCCCGGACGGGGCGAAGGTCGCCTGAAATCCCACCGGAGCGCCGGCGCCAGTGCTGACGCGCCGGAGTCGTCCCGCACAGGAACCGCCTTCGCAGCCAAGCCCTACGGTCGCCCATGACAGCGCCGGGGCGGGCTGACTTCGCGTGGACCGTGCCGGCGGTGGCCGGCGCATTGCTCATCGTGATCCTGACGCCGGCGATCCTCTGGCCCGGATCGTGGGCCCTGCTCGAAATCGCGCGCGGCCTTGCGAGCGGCGCCGGCGCCGATCCGGGCGCAACCTCCACGACGCCCGCCTCAGACGCGGCCGCAGCGACCGGCCTCAGCGCCAGCGCAATCGCGATCACCCTCGGCGTGGCTCTGCTCATCGGTCTACTGGCGACGGCGCTGGCGTGGCCGGTGGCGTGGGTCATCGGGCGCCGGCCGGCCCGGTGGACAGCCCTGCTCATGGCGCCCCTGCTGCTCCCGAACTACCTCGTCTACAGCGGGTGGGATCTGCTGCGGGCGCCGGGTTCGACCGTCGGTGACTGGCTCGCTGCCGCTGCGCCGTGGGTCTCGACCTGGGCGGGGTATGCGCTTGCGGTGGGGGGGATGGCGCTGTGGGCGTGGCCGATCGCGGTGATCCCGCTGGCGGCAGGTGTCCGCGGCCTCGGCGCCCCGCCGCTGGAGGCCGCGCGAATGGAGACGCGCAGCAGCGCGCGCGCAGCAGCGCTCATCCTCGGGCAGTTGCGGGGCGCCGCGGCATGCGCGGTCGCCCTGGTCGCCCTGGTAGCGCTCGGCTCGGCCGTGCCCCTGCACCTGGCGCAGGTTCCAACGCACGCGATCGAACTCTGGCTGCTGCTGGATGCCACCGGGGCGGACGAGCGCTGGCGCGTTTGGCTGGCATCCTGGCCGCTCGCCCTGCTGGCGGTAGCTGGCGCCGGGCTGATCGTCGGGATCGCGCGGGCGGCGGAGGGCTCGCACCGACCGCTCGGGCAGGAGCCGGGTGGCGCCGGGCTGGCGCCGAAGCTCGCGGCATGGGCGATCTGGAGTCTGGCGACGCTGGCGCCCCTGGCGCTCTTCCTCCGCGTCACGAACGCCGGGGCGTTCATCCGTTTCGTAGATGAAATGAGCGACGCCATGGGCGCAAGCGCAATGGTGGCCGCGAGCGTCGGAGCTCTGGCGGCGCTCCTCGCCGCCGCGGTGGGAGCGCTGGCCGCGGCGGGGCCATGGTCGCGGCGAGTGGCGCTCGCGGCCGTCGCAGTGACGGCGGTTGCCGCGCTCATTCCCGGCGCCCTCGTCGGCTCGATCACGCTCCGGGCCTGGTCGAGCGCGGGGCCGCTGGCGCCGGTCGCCGACACGCCCGCGATCGTCGCGCTGACCCACCTCGCCCGGTTCGGGATCGTGGCGACGCTCGCCGGCTGGTGGCTGGCCCGGCTGGAGCCGCGGCAACTGGGCGAGATGCGATCGCTGGATGGCGCCGGCCTGGGCGGGTGGATCCGCGCGGCGGCGGCCCCGATGGCGCCGGGGCTGCTGGCGGCCGGCCTCTGCTGCGCTGCCCTCAGCTTCCACGAGATCGAGGCGGCGGTCATCGTCACCCCGCCGGTGATGAGCCAGGGGCTTCCGGTCATGATGCTCGATTTCCTGCACCGGACGTATCTGGAGCGGCTGGGCGCCGGCGCCGTGCTCGTGATGGGGGTGGGCCTGGGGGCTGGAATCGCCTCGTGCCTGCTCGGATGGCGCCAGTTTGCGGGCAGCCAGTTTGCGGGGAGATTGAACCCTGCGGCATCCGATCCGCATAAGAGAGACGGATGAAGCGACTGCAATCAGTCCGGACGATCCTC
>CAYMJK010000478.1:0-3378 GCA_964390535.1 uncultured Phycisphaeraceae bacterium
CTAACCCGAGCCCAATCGCCAAGCCGCACAGAACCCCCCGGCGGGGGGCGATCCCCGCCAGTTCCAGCAATGCTCAGCCGCCTGGAAACCACTGGAGGCGAAACCCAGCCAGCAGCCCGACGATGTATATCGGGCGGCGGAGCGCGACGAGTCTCTGGTTGCCTTCTACCAGGATCAGTGGGCGGAGGCGGCGGCCGAGCCGGGGGCGGGCGATCCGCTGGAGGCGACGCTGCGGTTTCAGCGCCGGATCAATCTTCGGGGGCTGCTGCGCCGGCTGGACAGCGCCACGATGCTGGAGTCGGTCGAAGGGCGGACACCGTTTGCCGATCGGGCGGTGGCGTCGCTGTGCGGCGCGATTCGGATGCGCGACAAGTACCGGCGCGGCGCCCCCCACGACCACTGCTCCCTGCCGGAAACCAAGATCGCGCTGCGGCGGGCCATGGCGGGGGAACTGCCCGAGGCCGTGCTGCAGCGCCCGAAGGCGAGCTTCCCGTTGCCGTTTCGGGACTGGCTCGGCGACCTGCGCGAGGAGTTGTCGCGACCGGGGCCGGTGCTCGATCTGATCCGGCCCGAGGCGCTCGGCTTCATCGCGCAGCAGCCGTCAAGCCTGTGGCGCGGGGCGTGGCCGGTGATGAATCTCGCGCTGTGGGCGCGGCGCTGGTGGGGGTGAGCGTGGCGGGGGCGCAGCGCCGGGTCATGCGGCGGCGCGTTGCTCTCCGCGCGAAGCGCTGAAGAACGGGCGGAGCCTCGTCATCGCTTCCTCGGGCATGCTGGTGAACGCAAGGCCGACCTCGCGCCGCAGCAGGCCGCAGTTGACCCACGCCACCTCGGCCTCCAGGTGCACCGGCTCGGCGAGGCCGCGGATGATGATGCGCATCGGCCCGTAGGTGCGCAGGCCGGGCCACGCCAGCCCGCGGACGCGCAGGCCGCCCTCGGAGATGTCCTGCACGCGCCCGAGGCGGCAATGCAGCGTCGAGAGATCCAGACGCGGACTGATCCGCTTGTCGCGGGGGCGCCAGGGGGGCGGGGGGAAGCTGGTCGAGCGGGCATCCATGCTGATCAGATCGGACCATCGGCCGCGCCGTTTGAGCGCAACCGGCGGGCGGCGAAGGCGCCGGGCGGCTCCTATCGTCGGCAGGGCCCCCCTGCCCCACGCGCTGCCCATCGTTGGACCGAAAACATGCCGGATGCCGCACTGCTGGAAGCCTTCCCGACGCCCGCCGAGGCGCCCTTCATCGTCGAGCACATCGCCGAGGAGTTCACCAGCGTCTGCCCGATGACCGGCCACCCGGACTTCGGGACGGTGACGGTGCGCTTCTGCCCGCGGGCGGGAGGCGCCGGGGGCGTGTGCGTCGAACTCAAGAGCCTGAAGCTGTATCTGCACTCGTTCCGCAGCGAGGGGATCTTCTACGAAGCGGCCACCAACCGCATCCGCGACGACCTGGCGGCGCTCATGGATCCGGTGTGGCTGCAGGTGATCACGCACTGGCGGGGGCGCGGGGGGATCCGCAGCGTGATGCGGGCCGAGCGGGGGGAGATTCCCGAGCACTATCGCGGTCGCTGAGGCCGGCGCCGCGAGCTCTGCGGTACCATGACGCCGTGGCGGCGCCTGGGCGATTCATCCTGCGCTGGAGCGGCCTGCTCGCCCTTGGCGCGGCGGTCGTGATCATGGCGGTCGCCGCCGCGAGCGGGCAATGGTATTTCGGCCGAGCGGGTCCCCGGTCATTCACGGAGATCAGGAGGGGCGAATTGCACATCACCTGGAATCCGCGGCGCAGCGACGGCCTGTGGCCGTGGCAGGGCTGGCGCCCGCCGCGACGGAGCACGACCGGCGCATCCTGGTCGAGCATCCGGGGATGGCCAAGTCGCGGCGTGTACGGCATCGGCGGATGGTCGTATATCTTCGTTCCGCTGGGCGCGCCGGCCGCGATCCTTGCCTGCGCTGGCGCCGGCGCCACCGGCGCGAGCTTCGTGCGCTTCCGGCGCCCGGGTCGGTGCGCCCGTTGCGGCTACGACCTGCGCGGTCTGGCGCCGGACGCCATCTGCCCGGAGTGCGGCGGCCGACAGCCACGCGCCCGATCCGGCCCTCGATCCTCTGACGCCGGGCAAGCGCCGGGCCAGGGCGGTCCAAAGCCGGCGCACACGACATGAGGCCGCCGCGCGCGCGCATTGCGCCCCCGGTCCTGCTACCATCATCGCCACGACAGCCGCAGGAGACCCCATGCCCGAGACAGTGACCCGCCGCTATATCCGTGAAATGTCCGACTCCGAGCGGATCTGCGGCGCATTTTCCATCATCAACACCCAGCTCGGGCGCACCCGCAGCGACAAGCCGTACCTGCGCTGCCTGCTCGGGGATCGCACCGGCGAGGTGGCCGGGCGCATGTGGTCGATCGACGAGGTGACGTTCCGGCGGCTGCCGCCGGACGGCTTCGTCTTCATCGAGGGGGAGACGCAGGCGTATCAGGGCGACATCCAGATCATCATCCACACGATCGACGTCATCGAGCCGACGGATGCCCAGATCCAGGAGCTGCTCCCGTGCGCCGAGCGGCCGATCGAGGAGATGTTCGCCGAGCTCGTCGGGCTGCTGGACACGCTGGAGCACCCGTCGATGAAGGCGCTGGCGGCATCCTTCCTCGGGGACGAGTTCTTCATCGAGGCGTTCAAGAAGGCGCCGGCGGCCAAGAGCCTGCACCACGCGTACATCGGCGGGCTGCTGGAGCACACGCTGCAACTGCTGAAGCTGGCGGATGCGATCTGCCCGCTGTACCCGAAGATCAGCCGCGACATCGTGATGATGGGGCTCTTCCTGCACGACATCGGCAAGACGCGGGAACTGGTCTACGACCGCACGTTCGCGTACAGCCCCCGCGGCATGCTCGTCGGGCACATCGTCGAGGGGGCGGTGATGCTGCGGGCCAAGGCGCAGCAGGTGATGCGCGAAACCGGCCAGCGCCTCCCGCCGCACGCGGCCCTGGTGCTGGAACACATCATCCTCTCGCACCACGGCGAGGCGGCCTTCGGCGCGGTCAAGACGCCGAGCACGCCCGAGGCGATCCTCGTGTCGCTGCTGGACAACGTGGACGCCAAGACCGCGATGGCGCTGGCCGCGACGCGCCAGGAGCGCAACCCGGAGGTCGATCTCCGCGGCGACTTTACCGAGAAGCACTGGGCGCTGGGGGCCCGGCTGTTCCGGCCGGATCCGTTGGGGGAGTGAGGGGGCGTATCTGTGGCGCGGGCGGTTCACGGCCCCGGAGCTTGCGCTCCGGGCTCTTTGCCTCACCTGCCGCGGCGGTAGCCGGGGCGGGGGGGCGTCTGGGCTTCCTCTTCGGCGCCGTCGCGGGGAAGGTTGTCGCGGCGGGGGGTGGTCATGAC
>CAYMJK010000479.1:0-10317 GCA_964390535.1 uncultured Phycisphaeraceae bacterium
GCGTGGGCCATCTGGGGGCTCGCGACGCTGGCGCCGCTGGCGCTTTTCCTGCGGGTGACGAATGTCGGAGCGTTCATGCGTTTCTTGGATGAAATGGGTAACGCCATGGGCGCAAGCGCCATGGTGGCCGCTGGAGTCGGAGCTCTGGCGGCCCTGCTCGCGGCAGCGGTGGGGGCGCTTGCCGCGGCCGGACCCTGGTCGCGGCGGGTGGCGCTCGCGGCAGTCGGCGTGACGGCGGTGGCCGCGCTCATTCCCGGCGCCCTGGTCGGCTCGATCACGCTCCGGGCCTGGTCGAGCGCCGGGCCGCTGGCGCCGATCGCCGACACGCCCGCCATCGTCGGGCTTGCCCACCTTGCCCGGTTCGGCATCGTGGCGACGCTCGCCGGCTGGTGGCTGGCCCGGCTGGAGCCGCGTCAACTCAGCGAGATGCGATCGCTGGATGGCGCCGGCCTCGGCGGGTGGATCCGCGGGGCGGCGGTCCCGATGGCGCCGGGGCTGCTGGCGGCGGGTCTCTGCTGCGCTGCGCTCAGCTTCCACGAGATCGAGGCGGCGGTGATCGTCACCCCGCCGGTCATGAGCCAGGGGCTCCCCGTCATGATGCTCGATTTCCTGCACCGGACGTATCTGGAGCGGCTGGGCGCCGGCGCCGTGCTCGTGATGGGGGTGGGCCTGGGGGCTGGAATCGCCTGTTGCCTGCTCGGATGGCGCCAGTTTGCGGGCAGCCAGTTTGCGGGGAGATTGAACCCTGCGGCATCCGATCCGCATAAGAGAGACGGATGAAGCGACTGCAATCAGTCCGGACGATCCTCGGCGCTGCCCTCCTCGCGGCGGCGGGCCTCGCCGGGTGCGATGAGGCCCTGCCCGGGCAGGCCCTGCCCGATCCGGTGGTCATCGGCGAGACCGGGAGCAGCCCGGGGCAGCTCCTGAAGCCGCGGGCGATGGATGCCGACTCCTCCTCGATCTGGGTGGTGGACAAGACGGCCCGGGTGCAGCGGCTGGACCCGAAGAGCGGGGACCCGATCAGCGTCTGGTCCACGCCGGAATCCAGCGCCGGCAAGCCGGTGGGGATCACCGTGGTGGAGCGGGCCTCGGACGCGGACGGCCAACTCGTCGCCACGCCGGACCGGCCGCTGGTCTTCATCGCCGACACGCACTATCACCGGGTGCTGGTCTACCGGGCGCCCGAGCCGGGGAGCGATGTCCCAGAGGAGGTGGCGCGGTTCGGCGAGTATGGGCGCGGGCCGGGCCAGTTCATCTACCCGACCGATGTCGCGGTGATCCAGGGGCCCGGGGGGCGGATCGACCGGATCCTGGTCGCGGAGTACGGGGGCAACGACCGCATCCAGATCTTCGATGGCCGGTATCAGTGGGTCGGCGCGTTCGGCTCCTTCGGGCCTGGCGACGACCCGGAGGAGGTGATCTTCAACCGGCCGCAGTCCATCGATATCGATCCGGCCAGCGGCGACCTGCTGGTGGCGGACGCGGGGAATCACCGCATCGGCCGCTTCAGCCCGGAGGGGGAACTGCGCGGCTGGATCGACGGGACGGCCGGGACGGCGGGCGCCGAGGCTGGGACGGTGGGGCTCGTGGAGGTCGTGGGGCAGGGTGAAGGCGCCGGATCGGAGGCTGGCGCGCTGGGGTCGGAGCTTCGATACCCTTACGGCGTGCTGGCGGTGGGCGACGGGACGATGCTGATCGCCGAGTACGGGCGCAATCAGGTGCGCCGGGTCGATCTCGAGGATGGGCGCACGATCGGCGTGTGGGGGCGGCCCGGGCGCGAGATCGGCGAGTTGATGACGCCCTGGGCCGTCGCGATGGACGGGCGGATGGTGTACGTTGTGGACACGGGGCATGACCGGGTGCAGGGGTTCCGGGCGGGTTTCGCAGCGCGGAGGGGCCGATGATGCTGGCGCAGGCGATGCAGGGAGGGCTTGTCTCGCTGGTGGTCGGTCCGGTCGAGTTTGCGCGCCCCGAGTGGCTGTGGCTGGCTTTGGTGGGGTGGGCCCTGAGCGTGTGGCTGGCGCGGTCGAGCCTGTCGGGGCTGGGAACGAGCGCGCGCCGGGCGGCGCTGGTGGCCCGGATCATCGTGATCGGCGTGATCGTGGCGACGCTGGCGGAGCCGAGCATCCGGCGCGAGTCCAAGGACCTGGCGGTGACGATCGTGACCGACCGGAGCCGGTCGGTCCCGCTGGAGGTGCAGGCGCAGGCGGACGCCTGGGTCGCCCAGGCGATATCCGAATGGAAGCGCGAGGATGACCGGACGGGCGTGGTGACCATCGCGGCCGACGCCTACGTGCAGCGGCTGCCCAGCGCGCGGGTGGGGGAAGTCGAGACGACATCCGCCGCGGGCGAGACCGACGAGACGAACATCGCCGGAGGGGTGAACCTGGCCCTGGCCATGCGCCCGGATGACGCCGCGTACCGCGTGGCCATCATCTCCGATGGAAACGAAACCACCGGCAACCTGCTGCGGCAGGCGGAGCAGGCGCGCGCGCAGGGCGTGCCGATCGATGTGCTGGTGCTGAACTTCGCGCTCGAGCAGGAGGCGATGGTCGAGGACATCGTGGTGCCGAGCACCGCCCGCGTCGGCGAGACGATGAACGTGCGCGTGGTGATGCGGGCCACGGCGCCCGCCAGCGGGCGGGTGATGCTGCTCATCAACGGTGAGCCCGCGGATCTGGATCCCACCAGCGAGTCGCTCGGGTTCCCGGTGGATCTCGTCGAGGGGGTGAATCCCCCGCTGACGCTGCCGATCCGCGTGCCCGAGGCCGGCGCGCTGCAGTTCAAAGCGGTGTTCGAGGCGGACGCCGGCGCGGATGGTCGCCCGATGGACACGCTGGTCGAGAACAACACCGCCGAGGCGACGACGTTCGTGGCGGGCGAGGGGCGGGTGCTGCTGGTGTACAGCGAGTTCGCCGCAGCGCAGCCGCTGTACGACGCGCTGATCGACGCCACGGTGGATGTGCAGGCCATCGAGCCCTCGGAGTTCCCCGGCTCGCTCGAGGAACTGAACGGGTACGACGGGGTGATCCTGGTCAACCAGCCGGTGTGGAACCTGCAGTCCTCCGACGAGATGCTGCGGCAGTACATCCACGACACCGGCGGCGGGCTGGTGATGATCGGCGGGGATCAGAGCTTCGGCGCCGGGAGCTGGGTCGGTTCGCGGCTCGAGGACGCCCTGCCGATCCGGCTTGACCCGCCGCAGAAGCGGCAGATGCCCAAGGGCGCCCTGGCGCTGGTGATGCACTCGATCGAGATGCCCAGCGGGGTGAGTTGGGGGAAGAAGACGGCGCAGGCAGCGGTGGACACGCTGACGCGGCTCGATCTTGCCGGCATCATCGAGTATGACTGGGGCTCGGGCGGCGTGAATTGGGTGCATCCGCTGGCGGAGGTGGGCGACCGGCAGTCGCTGTACACGGCGATCGACGCCTTGCAGTTCGGGGACATGCCCGACTTCACGCCCTCGCTGCAACTGGCGTACAACGGGCTGGTCAACGCCGATGCGGCGGTGAAGCACGTGATCATGATCTCCGACGGCGATCCGTCCATTCAGTACCGCATCCTCCAGCAGTTCCGCAAGTCGCAGATCACGATCAGCACGGTGGGCGTCTTCCCGCACTCGCCGGGCGATCTGAACTCGCTGAAGCGCATCGCCAACGACACCGGGGGCAACTTCTATCCCGTCACGAACCAGGGGCAGCTCGGCAACATCGTGCAGATCTTCATCAAGGAGGCGCAGACGGTGAAGCGCCCCCTGATCTGGGAGGGGGAGCCGTTTGCGCCGACGCTGACGCCGGGATTCGCCGCGACCATGGGCGGCATCGGCTCGACGCCGCGGATCAGCGGGTATGTCGTCGCGGGCGAGCGCGAGGGGCTGAATCTCGTCACGATGCGCGGCAAGGAGAACGACCCGATCATGGCCCAGTGGCAGTACGGGCTGGGCCGGGTGGTGACGTACACCAGCGACGCCTCGAGCAAGTGGAACGCCGAGTGGATGTCGTGGGGGTCGTATCAGGCGTTCTGGGAGCAGCATGTGCGATGGGCCATGCGCCCCAGCGGCAACGCCAACGTGCGCATCGTGACGCAGAACGATGGCGATCGCACCCGCGTGATCGTCGAGGCGACCGATCCGGATGGCCGGCGGCTGAACTTCGCGACGTTCAGCGGGCGCGTGGCAACGCCCGATGGCGCCGGCGCCGAACTGGCGCTCAAGCAGACCGGCCCCGGCCGGTACGAGGGGAGCTTCGAGAGCGGTGGCCCCGGCTCGTACGTGATGAACCTGAAGTACAAGGCGCCGAACGCGGACGGCGGCGAGCCGCTGGAGGGCTCGACGCAGGCCGCGGTGAACCGCCCGTTCGCCGACGAGTTCCGGGCGACGCAGGACAACGCGGCCCTGCTGCGGCAGGTGGCCGAGATGACCGGCGGGCGGGTGCTGTCGGTGGATCCGGCCGATCCGGGCGCCGACCTATGGCTGCACGAGGGGGTGGATGCCCCGGTGTCGCGCCGGTCGATCTGGCTGATCGCGGCGCTGGTGGCCCTCGGGCTGTTCCTGCTGGATGTGGCGATCCGGCGTGTGCGGATCGATGTCGTGGCGATCTCGGCGGCGATCTTCGGGGCCTTCCAGGCCCGGGCCGACACGGCGGGCGCCCAGATCGACGCCCTGCGCAGCGCCCGGCAGACCGCCCGCGAGCGCCTGACGCGGGCCGACCCGGAATCCGGCGCGGCGAAGCTCAGCCAGGCGATGAGCCAGGCGCAGACGGCGAAAACGAAGTTCGAGGCGAGCGAGGCCGACCTGCGCCGCAAGACATCCGATGCCGACATCCTGGGCGACGACGCCGCCCCGGCCCCCGCGCCGCGCGACACAGGGGCGAAACCGGCGGAGGGCGCCGAGGAAGAAGGCATGTCCCGCCTGCTCAAGGCCAAGCGCCGCGCGCAGGAGGACTACAAGGACGACCAGCAATCATGAATGATGAACGACTCGATCCAATTGAACCACAGAGACACAGAGATCACAGAGAGGCTTTGGTTCGGGCATCTGTCTTGAGTCTGGGAAGCAGGAATCCGGCGCTTTCTCTGTGCCCTCTGCGCCTCTGTGGTGGAATCTGATTTGACCTTTGAACTTTGAACTTTTGAGGATCAACAATGCCCGAAGAGCTGCCACAGACGCCCGAAGCCGTCCGCGAGGAGTGCGAGAAGTTCCGCCAGACGTTCAAGCGCCTGCGCGACGAGGTCGGCAAGGTCATCGTCGGCCACCAGGAGGTGGTCGAGGCGGTGCTCATGAGCCTGTTCAGCGGCGGCAACGTGCTGCTGGAGGGCGTGCCCGGGCTCGGCAAGACGCTGCTCGTGCGCACGCTGGCGCAGACGCTCAACCTGCCGTTCAGCCGCATCCAGTTCACCCCCGACCTCATGCCCGCCGATGTCGTCGGCACCAACATCGTGATGGACGATCCGGAGACCGGCCGGCGCCGCTTCGACTTCCAGCGCGGCCCGATCTTCGCGCAGGTCGTCCTCGCCGACGAGATCAACCGTGCCACGCCCAAGACACAGAGCGCCCTGCTGGAGGCCATGCAGGAGCGCAGCGTCACCGTCGGCGGCCAGACGTACAAGCTCAACCTGCCGTTCATCGTGCTGGCGACGCAGAACCCGATCGAGCAGGAAGGGACCTACCCGCTGCCCGAGGCGCAGATGGACCGCTTCATCTTCAAGATCAACGTCGGCTACTCGCAGCTCGACGACCTGATGACCATCCTCGACCGCACCACCGGGCAGGAGACGCCGCAGGCCGAGCGGGTGCTGGATGGGCCGGGGATTCTGGCGGCCCAGGAGTTGGTCCGCGGCGCCATTGTGGCGCCGCACGTGAAGGAGTACGCGGCGAGACTGGTGCTCGCGACGCACCCGGAGGGGCGGTACGTCGCCGGCGGCTCGGCCGGGCCGGTGAACCGGTACGTCCGCTGCGGCGCCTCACCGCGAGGCGCCCAGGCCCTGCTGCTGGGCGGCAAGGTGCGCGCGCTCATCGACGGCCGATACCACGTGAGCTACAAGGACATCCGCGATGTGGCCAAGCTCGCCCTGCGCCACAGACTGCTGCTCAATTTCGAAGCCGAAGCCGACCGCATCGACCCCGACGACATCGTCAAGCAGATCCTCGACCTCACCCCCACCCAGGCCGCGGGCGCCGCTGCGTGAATCTCACCACAGAGGCGCAGAGAGCACAGAGAGGACACAGAGCGGAGGCGTGGATGCAGCGATGCAGGGAACACAAGCCTGCCCCTCTCTGTGCCGTCTCTGTGATCTCGGCGCCTCTGTGGTTCAGTTGCTCGCGCCATTGACTCGAAACCATGCTGAAAACCGCCGATCCAAAGCGTTTGACCTCCATCGACGAGCTCATCGACCCGGCGCTGGTCGCGCGCATTTCGCGCGTCGATTACGCCAGCAAGAAGATCTTCGCCGGCCGCGTCCAGGGGGAGCGGCGGAGCAAGAAGCGGGGGGAGAGCGTCGAGTTCGCCGATCACCGCCCCTACGTCATGGGCGACGACATCCGCCACATCGACTGGAACATCTACGGCCGCCTAGACCGGCTCTTCCTGAAGCTCTTCCTCGAAGAGGAGGATCTGTCGGTCAATCTCATCATCGACGCCTCCGGCTCGGCCGATTGCGGCAGCCCGAACAAGTTCGTGTTCATGCAGAAGACGGCGATGGCCCTTGGCTACATCGGCCTGGTGAACCTGAACCGCGTCGGCGCCACCGCCATCGGCGATGTCGGCGGCGACGGCGGCGTGTTCAGCGCCATCCGCGATCTCCGCGGCCGGCGGCGGGTGCACGATCTCGGCCGCTGGCTGCTGAGCCTGGAGCCCGGCGGCACCGCGAGCTTCACCGAGGCGTGCAAGCGCATCGCGCTGGCCCGGCGCGGCAAGGGCGTGATGATCGTGCTCAGCGACTTTCTTATCAAGGAGGGGTACGAATCCGGGCTGCGCCTGCTCAAGGGCCGCGGCTACGACGTCTTCTGCATCCAGGTGCTCTCGCCGCAGGAGGTCGAGCCCGACATCGCCGGCGACCTGCGCCTGCGCGACACCGAGGATGGCGACTTCGCCGAGGTGACCATCTCGGCGCCGCTGCTGAAGCGGTACAAGGCCAACCTGCGTGCGTGGAACGACCAGCTCCGCGACTTCTGCGCCCGCCGCGAGATGGGCCTGCTCACGGTGAAGAGCGACACCCCTGTGGACACGCTGATCCTGGATTATCTGCGCCGGCGGGGGGTCGTGCGGTGAAATGGCAAATGGGCAAATGGCAAATGGCAAATGGGGGGGCCGCTGCGCGGCTGGGTCGGCGGGTTGCGGCCGTGGCGGTCTGCCTGATGCTCGGGGCGGTGATCACCTTCGCTGTCGCATGGGCCTGCGCAGTGTGGTCGCCGATCACATCACAGGAAGCTTTCCAGGTCGGGGGCATCATGCGCCGGGATGGAACGCCGCAGCCAATGCCACAGACGGTCGCGCAGCGAGGATTCGGCCTGCGTCACGAGATGGATGGGCACATTGTGCTCCAGGGTGGCGGGCTCCAGATCGCGACCGATGCGCGGCGGCAGATTTCAGGGTGGCCCTGGCCGGCGCTGCGATGCACGGTGATTCATGACACGCACGATCCGCCCGGGGGAGCAATCATGGGACCGATCCAGATCGGGTGGAACCCGGCGGGCGGTCCATGGCTTCTCGACGGAATCGATCCTCGGCGATGGAACCTGCCGCGGGCGCAGCCCGGCCGGTTGCTCCCGCTGGCGCCAGAGGCGGCGGGCTTCGCTGGCAACACGGCGCTGGCGGCGGCGATTCTTTGGTCCGGGCTATTCGGCTGGCGCGATCTCCGGCGCGCGCTGCGCCGCCGCCGCGGGGCGTGCCCGAATTGCGCCTACCCGATGGACGACCTGAACACCTGCCCCGAGTGTGGAGGGACGACCGGGCGAGCGGCGGCGACATCGCGAATGGGTAAGGAGCAGATGGCAGAGCTGACGCCGGGAGGCGAGCCATGAAGCGAGGCGCCAGAGCTGGAGGCCTGCCGTGGCGGGCCGCGCTGCGCGTGGCCGTTTGCATTCTTGCTGGGGTTGCCGTCACGGCATTAACCGCCGCGGCGAGCCTTCTGTATGCGCCGAAGTCCCAGGTTCCTGGCGTCGGGGGCGGCTTCAGCTCTGACGATCGCGAGGGACATGCGCCGGGATCGGTGGTATTCAAGCCCGGCGAGCTGTACCTCAGCGTCGGCATGCGCGAGACCATGGACTATTGGCTGTGGATCGCCAGCGAGAATCCGGTTCCCGGAGAGCCGAAGGAGATTTACGGCGCGGGCGTGCCGACGGTCAATGTCGGGTGGCCGATGCTGGCGTTCACCAGCCCGCCGGTCACGTTCGCCGAGGCCGGCAGCTTTGCGGAGTTCAAGGCCGCGATCGAGCACGCCTATGCGCACACGACGACGACCGCCGCGCCGGAGCTTCTTCGGGCCCGGCCGCATCGCGTGGTTCCGGGGAGAATCCTTCCGCTCGGCTTTGCCGTGAACACGCTGCTCTACGCGGCAGTCGCGGGCGCGGTCATCTTCGCCCCCGGGATCATCCGCCGCCACCTGCGCCGCCGCAGCGGGCGGTGCATCGGGTGCGGATACCCACTGACGGGCGGCGAGGTCTGCCCCGAGTGCGGCGAAGTGCCAGCCGGCGAACACCAACCGCTCAAAGCAGCGGTCGGTGACACGAATCCTGATTTGCCATTTGCCATTTGCCCATTTGCCATTTCGCCGGAGGCGCAGCCATGACCTGGGGCGCCCCACTCCTCGCCGGCATCGCCGCCGCCATCGCCATCCCGGCGCTGCTCATCCTCTACTTCCTCAAGCTGCGCCGGCGCGATGTCGAGATCTCTTCCACGCTGCTCTGGAAGAAGGCCATCGAGGACCTGCAGGCCAACGCCCCGTTCCAGAAGCTCCGGCGCAACATCCTGCTGCTGCTGCAGCTCCTCGTCCTCGCCGCGGCGATCTTCGCCATCGCCCAGCCGCAGATCATGGGCGGGGGCGTCCCCGGCTCGCGGCACGTCATCGTCATCGACCGCTCGGCCAGCATGCGCACCACCGACGGGCTCGATGCCGCTGGCGAGCCGAGCGCGATGCGGCTGGACCAGGCGAAGCGCGAAGCCCTGAATCTCATCGAATCGCTCTCGGCGCCGAGCGTGCTCCCGTGGAAGCCGCAGAAGGCGGATGAGGCGATGGTCGTGGCGTTCGGCGCCTCCGGCGAGGTGCTGCAGCCGTTCACCAGCGACAAACGCCGGCTGCGCACCGCCATCGAATCGATCACGCCGACGGATGCCCCGAGTTCGCTCACCGAGGCCATGCGGCTGGTGCGGGCCCAGGCGCCGGCCCGCAGCTTCACCGATGAAACAACCGGGCGCATCGTCGATCTTCCCCCCGGCGCCGTCGGCACGATCCACCTGTTCACCGACGGGCGCATCACCGGCGCCGACGAGTCCGAGCTGCACGCCGAGGATGTGCTGCGGTACTACCGCACGGGCGCCCCCGAGACGGCCAACATCGGCGTCACCGGCCTGCGGGCCGGGCGCGATCTCAAGAATCCCGACCGGCTGTCCATCTTCGTCGGCCTGCAATCGACCGACCGCGCCCCCCGCACGGTCGATGTCGAGTTGCTGATCGACGGCGCCTCCACCGCCGTGCGCCCCGCGGCGATGCCCGCGGCCGAGGCGCAGGCCACCGCGGGGGCCGATGGTGTCCCCGGCGAAGTGTTTACCCCCGCCACTGGCGGCGTGATCTTCGAGACCAGCCGAGCGGAGGGCGCCTTCGTCACGGTCGCGGTGCGCCGGGCCGATGGCAGCGGCGAGACGCTCGACGAGCTGCTCGTCGATGATGTCGCATGGATCGTCGCCCCGCCGGCCAAGCGCCTGGCGATCGCACTGGTCATGCCGGCGGCGGGGAATCTCTTCCTGCGCGAGGCGGTCAGCGGGTTGCCCGTCGAGAGCGTGCAGATCCTGACGCCCGAGGAGTACACGGCGCTGGCGGCACGCGGCGAGACGGGGCGCTTCGACGCGGTCATCTTCGATCGCTGGCTCCCGGAGGCGCAGGGTGGCCTGCCGCCGGGTCGGTTCCTCATCGTCGGGATCCTGCCGCCGTCGATGGGGTTCAGCGACGAGGGCGTGGGCGACCCGACGGTGGTGTTCGACTGGGCCCAGGATCATCCGGCGCTGCGCGGCTTGAACCTCGCGTCGGTCCGCGTGTTCGAGCCGCGCCAGATCGATATTGCCAGCGGGGGGGCAGCGCGGTCGCTGGCGACCGGCGCCGCCG
>CAYMJK010000480.1:0-3404 GCA_964390535.1 uncultured Phycisphaeraceae bacterium
GCGACGGGTCGGGCGGTCTGGACTTCTTCGACTTCCTGTGCTTCCAGAACGAGTTCGCGGCCGGGTGCCCGTGACCCCCACGATCCCCGCAGCTCGGCGGGCGGGCAGCGCGAGCCGGCCCTGAATTGATGCAACACGCCCCGGCGCCGGAGACGGCGCCGGGCGCGCTTGGACGGTAAAGAGTGGACGCGTGAACCACGACGCAACTGTCGCCGCCCGGGGGCCGGGCGGCGCTGTGAGCCGCGGGCTTGAGCCCGAGTGTTAAGGAAGGAAAAGCACAGATGAGAACGAAGACGATGCGTGCATTGACGCTGCTGACGCCGGCGCTGATCGCCGGGGCGGCGATGGCGGGTGGGTCCGGGGGAGCCGGGACCCTGACCACGAGCGTGTCCGCAGGGACGACGCGGCTGGCGCTGGTGGGGGGCGCGCCCTTCCACAGCTCCGATCGCACGATCCTGGGCCAGCGGGTGGTGCAGGTGGGCGAGGGGCTGGCGATCACATGGCAGGAGCGTCAGGCGGACGGCACGATGCAGTCGTTCTTCGCGGTGAGCCGCGATGGCCGGCGGATCGACCGGGTGGCGCAGACGGACAACCTGATCCGGCTGCGGTACGGCAACTTCGACCCGGCGCAGGTGGTCCCGGGTGTGGACCCGGTGGTGGCGGCGCCGGCGGGGAACGACGCGTACATCGTGCAGTTCATCACGCAGCCGCTGGAGGAGTACCGCGACGACATCCGGGCTGCGGGCGGGACGATCGAGCGGTTCCTGGCGGACAACGCGCACATCGTTCGGCTGGATGCCGAGGCTCTGGCGGAGGTTCAGAAGCTTCCGTACGTGCGCTGGGTGGGGGCATTGCATCCGGCGTACAAGCTGGATGAGCCGATCCTGCAGGCGATCACACTGGGCGGCTCGGCAGCGATGGACCTCACGGCGCAGAGGCGGTACAGCATCATGACGCTGCGCGAGGGCGAGGGGTCGATCGACCCGGTGCTGGACGCGATCCGCGGCATGGGTGGCGTGATCAACGGCGAGGTTCCGGAGACCGGGCGGCTGGAGGCGACGCTGACACTGAACCAGCTTCTGCAGGTCGCCCGCATGCCGGAGACGATGTTCATCGATTTCTGGAGCCGGCCCGAGGCGGACATGGACATCGCCCGCATGTACAGCGGGGCGGACTATGTCGAAGGCATCACCGGGTTCAGCGGCGAGGGAGTGCGCGGCGAGGTGTTCGACACCGGGCTGATGCAGACGCACACGGAGTTCAGCCACCAGTCGATCATCATCCACGGCTCGGCGCAGGTGGACAGCCATGGCACTGCGGTCGCGAGCATCATCTTCGCGCGCGGGGCTCGTCCCTCCGCCCGCGGCATCATCCCCGACGGGCAGCTCATCTTCAGCAACTACTTCTTCGACTTCACGAACCGCTACCGCCATCATGCGGAGCTGGTCGATCCGGCGGGTCCCTACCGCGCCGTCTTCCAGACCAACAGCACCGGCGAAGCGCGGACGAATGATTACAACACGTTCAGCGCCGAGATGGACCGCATCCTGTTCGATCACGACATGGTGGTCTGCCAGTCGCAGTCGAACTCGGGCTCGCTGCCCTCGCGTCCGCAGGCGTGGTCGAAGAACATGCTCTCGGTGGGCGGGTTCTTCCACAGCAACACGCTGACGCGGGCGGACGACCGACACGGTTCCTCCGGCAGCACGGGCCCGGCGGCCGACGGGCGGGTGAAGCCCGATCTGTCGCATTTCTATGACGCCACCGAGGCGGCGACGACCGGCGGCGGGTACACCCAGTTCGGCGGGACGAGCGGCGCCACGCCGATCACCTGCGGGCACGTCGGCATGTTCCATCAGATGTGGCACGAGGGCGTGTTCCCGGGATACCCGGTGACCGGCCCGGGCGCGACGGTGTTCGACAGCCGGCCGCACATGACGACGCCGAAGGCGCTGCTGATCAACACCGCGGGGCAGTACGAGATCGGCTTCGCCGACTTCGACCGCTTCGACCAGGGGTGGGGGCAGGTGGATGTGCGGCGGCTGTACGACGATCGCGGCGAGATCTTCATCGTCGATCAGGAGGATGTCATCAGCAACATGGGCGTCAACGCGTACGAGGTCACGGCGCTGCCGACCGACGACGACCTGCGCATCACGCTGGTCTATCCCGATCTGCCCGGCGTGCCGCTGAGCAGTCAGCACCGGATCAACGACCTCTCGCTGAAGGTGACCAGCCCGACGGGCACGGTCTACTGGGGCAACAACGGCCTGACCACCGGCAACTGGTCGACCCCGGGCGGCACGGAGAACCACATCGACACGGTGGAGAACGTGTACATCGAGTCCCCAGAACTCGGCCCCTGGCG
Organism: uncultured Phycisphaeraceae bacterium; assembly: GCA_964390535.1. GTDB lineage: Bacteria > Planctomycetota > Phycisphaerae > Phycisphaerales > UBA1924 > CAYMJK01. The sequence goes on from CAYMJK010000480.1 coordinate 2,369, forward strand.
CATCGAAGTGATCGGCACCGAGATCAACGAGGACGCTCACCTGGAGACGCCGGAGCTGGATGCCGACTACTCGCTTGTGGTCAACGGCGGGAGCGTGACGCCTCCGCCGCTGACGATGTTCATCTCCAGTTCGCCCCCGCCGACGCTGGCGCCGGGCGAGGCCGGGGAGTTCGAGGTGGATGTCATCGACGGCACCGAGCAGCTCGTCGGCTCGCCGCAGCTCCTCTTCCGGGCCGATGGGGGCACGTTCCAGGCGAGCGACCTGACGTTCCTCAGCGGCGACACCTGGGTGGCGACGCTGCCGGTGGTCGAGTGCGGGGATGTGCCCGAGTTCTACGTCGAGGCCGAGGGTGACGGGGGCTCGATCGTGCGTGTGCCCGCGGCCGGGCCGATGACGCCGTTCACGGCGGTCGTCGGCACGCGCCTGGCGCACTTCAGCGAGGACTTCCAGTCCTCCAGCGGCTGGACGGTGGAGAACATCGACCTGTTCGATGGCGGCTGGGAGGTCGGCGACCCGATCGGCTGGGACCGCGGTGACCCGGATGACGACTTCGACGGCTCGGGCAACGCCTATCTGACCGACAACGACCCGACCACGCGCAACAGCGATGTCGATGGCGGGCCGACGCGCCTGATCAGCCCGGTGTTCGACCTGACGGGGATGCACGAGCCGACGCTCGAGTACGCACGCTGGCTCGGCAACGCGGCATCCAAGGATCTGTTCGAGGTGGATGTCTCCGATGATGGCGGCGTCACCTGGGTCGAGGTGGAGAAGGCGGAGGCGACGATGGCCTGGGTGGAGCAGGTTCTGCTCATCGAGGACTTCGTCGAGCTGACCGACGGCTTCCGGGTGCGCTTCAGCATCGAGGACAATCCCGCCGACGACATCACCGAGGGCGGGCTGGACGCGTTCGCGATCACCTTCTTCGGGTGCGCCAGCGGGTGCTACGCCGACTGCGACGGGTCGGGCGGCTTGGACTTCTTCGACTTCCTGTGCTTCCAGAACCAGTTCGCCGCGGGCGATCCGGAGGCCGAC
>CAYMJK010000481.1:0-5894 GCA_964390535.1 uncultured Phycisphaeraceae bacterium
GACCACGCGTCCGGGGCGTCCGGGACCGGGGTCGTGGCCCCGTTCGCCTGCTCGGCGGTCAGGTTGCGAACATGTGCCGACATATGCGTGATCCGCTGGCGCTTGCGGCGCGATTCGTGGCGAGAGTATAACGGGGTCTTCACTCGCGGCGCATGAAACGGCCTCCGTCGCCGCGGCCGGCTGGCCCCGGACATTTATCCGGGCCCGCGCCCCGCGAATTGAGAACTTCGCCCCACATGTCGCAGCCCGACGCAGAATGCCGGAGGGGGGACTCGAACCCCCACGGGTGTTACCCCAGCGGATTTTGAATCCGCCGCGTCTGCCAATTCCGCCACACCGGCGCAGCCCGTGAGAGTAGCGGCGCCGCTCGCCGTTCGCCCGACCGCCCGCCCTTGCGCCGCGCGCGGTTCGGCCCCGGGCCGGCGTCGCGACCTGCGGTTCCGGCTGCTGCTGCTGCCGTGGCGATGGATTCACGGGGTGTTCACCGGCCGCTCACGGCGGGCCGGGATCGTCTGGTGCGACCGCGCAGCAGCGGCCGTAACCACCCAGGTCGCCCGCGCCGCGGCCATCAGGATCTCACCGCGGTGAAGTTCGACCCGCCCATCCACATCCTGATGACCACCGACAGCGTCGGCGGTGTCTGGACATACGCGATGGATCTCGCCGCGGCGACCGCCCCTCTCGGCGTCCACTACACGCTCGCCTGCCTCGGCCCGGCGCCGGATGCCGCGCAGCAACATCAGGCGGCCCGGCGCCCGAACATCTCCCTCGTCTCCCACGGCGGCCGCCTCGAGTGGATGGATGACCCGTGGCGGGATGTGGACGACGCCGGCGACTGGCTGCTGGCGCTCGAGCGGCAGCGCCGCCCCGACATCGTGCATCTCAACGGCTACGCCCATGGCGCCTGCGGCTTCGAGGCGCCGGTCATGATCGTCGCCCACTCGTGCGTCCTCTCCTGGTGGCGCAGCGTCAAGGGCGCCGAAGCGCCGCCGCAGTGGGATCACTATCGCCGGCGCATCCGGCGCGGGATCGAGGGCGCCACCGCCCTCATCGCTCCATCCCGCGCCATGCTGGCGGAGATTCATCGCCTCGGCGCGGCCGGACCATCCGGCCGCGTCATCCCGAACGGGCGTGCCGCGATCGGATCGCGCCGCGGAGTCAAACTGCCGCTGGTGGCGGCGGTGGGGCGCGCGTGGGACGAGGCGAAGAACATTGCCTGCGTGGCGCGTGCCGCAGCCGGCCTCCCGTGGCGCTGCATCGTCGCCGGCGACCCGGGGCCGGCGCCGGATCCCGCCTTCAACAGCGTCGTCCTGCTGGGCAGGCTCCGGCCGGATGAGACGCGGGGGCTGCTCGATCGCGCCTCCATCCTCGCCCACCCAGCCCGCTACGAGCCCTTCGGCCTCGCTCCGCTCGAAGCCGCCCTCGCCGGCTGCGCACTCGTGCTCGGCGATATCGATTCGCTCCGAGAGGTCTGGGAAGATGCCGCCCTCTACGTCAATCCCGATGATCCCGAGCATCTGCGCTGGCAGCTCTCCCGGCTCATCGACAACCCCACCGAGCGCGACGCCATGGCCCACCGCGCCCGCGCCCGCGCTGCACGCTACCACCCCGAGAAGCTCGCCAGGGCATACGCATCCCTCTATGCGGAGTTGATCGCCGCGCAGCTTCCGCTCCAGGCCGCCGCGAGGTAACCGCAATGGGCGCCACATGCTTCAGCTCTTCTCTCGCCAGCGACGGGGTGCGCAAGGAGGCCATCGCATGATCATGACCGAATCCGGCCAACCGCCGCTCAATATCGCCTTCTTCGGCTCCAGCCTCGTCTCGGCCTACTGGAACGGCGCCGCCACCTACTACCGCGGCATCATCCGCGCTCTCCACGAGCGCGGCCATCGCATCACATTCTACGAGCCCGACGCGTGTGAGCGCCAGACGCGCCGCGACATCGACGACCCGCCCTGGGCCCGCGTCGTCGTCTATCAGCCCACGGAAGACGAAGCCCTCCGCCAGGTCGAGTCCGCCCGCGGCGCCGATGTCCTCGTCAAGGCCAGCGGCGTCGGCGTCAACGACGCGCTGCTGGAGCGCGCCATCGTCGAACTCGCCGCCCCCGGCGCCGCCACCGTCTTCTGGGATGTCGACGCCCCGGCCACCCTCTCGACCATGGAGTCCGACCGCCGCAACGCCCTGCGCCAGCTCATCCCCAGCTACGACGCCATCTTCACCTATGGCGGCGGCGACCTCGTCTGCCGCCGCTATCGCGCCCTCGGCGCCCGCGCCTGCATCCCGATCTACAACGCCGTCGATCCCGACACCCACCATCCCCCAGACCGCAGCGGTCCGCGCGATCCCCGCTTCGACGCCGATCTCGCCTTCCTCGGCAACCGTCTCCCTGATCGTGAGACCCGCGCGGACGAGTTCTTCTTCCGCCCCGCCGAGCTGGCGCCCCGGCGCCGCTTCGTCCTCGGCGGCAGCGGCTGGGACGACCGGCCAATGCCCCCCAACGTCCGCAGTCTCGGCCACATCTACACCGCCGATCACAACGCCTTCAACAGCGGCCCTCTCGCCGTGCTGAACATCAGCCGCCAGAGCAAGGCCACCGCCGGCCACTCCCCGGCGACGCGCCTCTTCGAAGCCGCCGGCGCCGGCGCCTGCCTCATCACCGACGACTGGGAGGGTGTCGAGCAGTTCCTCACGCCCGGCGAAGAGATCCTCGTCGCCCGCGATGGCGACGAGGTCATCGCGCAGCTCGATGCGCTCGATCGCCCCCGCGCCGCCGCCATCGGCGCCCGTGCCCGCCGCCGCATTCTCGAGGAGCACACCTACGAGCGCCGCGCTGCCGGAATCGAGCGGGCCCTCGCCGCCGGCCGCGCTCCCACGCGCCGCCGACCCGCCCGCGCCGTATAGCGCGCCTCGCCGATCTTCCCGGCGCGACCGCGAACTTCTCGAGCGTTGTGTCTACTGGTAAGCGCCCTCGGCCGCCCATGAGCGCGCGATCATGATCCTTTCCAAAAGAAACCTTTGAGGCCCCTGCCCCCGCCTACCGTCCATTATGTCGGACAGGAGGAAGACCGAGCCAGGGTCGTCCATCCCCAGGAAGGCGACCCCGCCGGCCCCCGATGGCGCCCCCTCCACCGAAGGGCAGTCGAAGCAGGCCGCCGACGCCGCGGTGAGCGGCGCCACCGCCGATGACTCGCTGCCCAGCGGCGACGCCCCCGACACGCTTGACGCCTCTGACAGCCCGGACAGTTCCGCCGGGGCGACCGCTACGGCCACCGCGCAGCGCCACGCGCGAGGCGCCCCCCGCAGTTGCCCGATCGTCGGCATCGGCGCCTCCGCCGGCGGCCTCGAGGCCATGCAGCGATTGCTCGATGGCATGCCCGCCGACTCCGGCGTCTGCATCGTCATCGTGCAGCACCTCCACCCCACCCAGGAAAGCCACCTCGTCGAGATCCTCGCGCGCCACACCACCATGCCGGTCCGACAGATCGAAGATGGCATGCGCGCCGAGCCCGACCATGTCTACATCATCCGCCCCGACCGCGAACTCACCATCCGCGGTTGCGTCCTCCACCTCGGGCTCGCCCGCGAACCCCGCGGACACCGCCGCCCCATTGACGTCTTCTTCCGCTCCCTCGCCGCGGACCAGCAGGAGCGCGCCATCGGCATCGTCCTTTCCGGCACGGGCAGCGACGGCGCGCTCGGACTGCGCGATGTCAAAGCCCGCGGCGGGATCGTCATCGCCCAGGATCCGCGCGAGGCCCAGTTCGACGGCATGCCCCGCAGCGCCATCAACGAGGGCCTCGTCGACTTCATCCTCACCGTCGACCAGATGCCCGAGACGATCCTGCGCTACGCCGCCCAGCCCCAGGTGAAGGATCCTCGCCTGCACGAGGCGCTGCTCGACACCGAGGAAGCCGCCTTCACCGACATCCTCGAACTCCTGCGCCGCCGCAGCGGGCACGAGTTCCACCGCTACAAGCGCCCCACCCTGCTCCGGCGCATCCGGCGCCGCATGAGCCTGAAGTTCGTCGGCGACATGCGCGAGTATCTCGCCGTCCTGCACGATGATCCCGACGAGTGCACAGTGCTTGCCGGCGAACTGTTCATCCGCGTGACCGGCTTCTTCCGCGACCCGGAGGCGTGGAAGGCTCTGGAGCAGGAGGTCGTTGCGCCGCTGATCCGCCGGGCCGAGCCGCATGAGACCATCCGCGCCTGGGTGGCCGGCTGCTCCAGCGGCGAGGAGGCCTACTCGCTGGCCATGCTCCTGATGGAGCGGGCCGAGGCCGAGGGCAAGTCGCTCCGTGTGCGCATCTTCGCCACCGACCCCTCAGACTCGCTCGATGTCGGCCGCGCTGGCGTCTATCCCGCCGCCGTCGCCGCCGACATCCCCCAGGCCCGGCTCGACCGCTTCTTCGAGATCGATGATGGCGCCTATCGCGTCACCCGCCGGCTGCGCGACGCCGTCACCTTTGCCCCGCATGATCTGCTCCGCGACCCGCCCTTCTCACGCCTCGACATCATCACCTGCCGCAATCTCCTGATCTATCTCGAACCGCAGATGCAGTCCAGCCTCCTCGCCCTCTTCCACTTCGCGCTGCGGCCGGGGGGGCATCTCTTCCTCGGCAGCGCCGAGACCCTCGGCCGCGAGGCCAACCTCTTCCGCGTCGTCTCCTCCCACTGGCGCATTTTCAACCGCATCGGCCGCACCCGCCACGACCGTGTCGACCTCGCCCTCTTCGGCGGCGCCCGCAGCGACCGCCAGGGCGCCGCCGGCGACTTGCAGGAGCGCACGCCCCCGGCGCCGGTCGCCCCGGGCGCCATGCCCGCCGCGGCGGCGCCCCCGCGCCAGCCCAACGTGTCCACCCTCGCCGAGCGCGAACTCCTCCGCCGCTTCGCCCCCGCCTCGATCCTGGTGAATGAGCACTGCCGCATCCTCTCGGTTCATGGCCAGCTTGACGGCTATCTCGCCCTTCCGCAGGGCGAAATGACCGGCGATCTGCTCGCCATGGCCCGCCGCGGCCTCATAGCCCCCCTTCGCGCGATCATCGCCGAGGCCCTCCGCGAGCGCGCGCCGAAGCGCGCCGAGGCGCGCGCGCGCCGCGGCGACACCCTCCATCCCGTCTCCATCACCGCCGCCCCCCTGCTGGACCCGCTCACCGGAGAGACCCTCGCCCTCGTCAGCTTCAAGGATCGCCCTGAGCCCGGGCCTCCCTCCGCCGCCGCCGCCGCCGCCCGCCTGGAGCCCTCCGGCAGCAGCGCTCGCCAGGTGGAGCAGGAACTCCGCGTCACCCGCGACGAACTCCAGACCGCTATCCAGCAGCTCGAGTCCACCAACGAGGACTACCGCGCCTCCAGCGAGGAGATGACCGCCGTCAACGAGGAACTCCAGTCCACCAACGAGGAGCTGGAAACCTCCCGCGAAGAGCTCCAGTCGCTCAACGAGGAACTCAACAGCGTCAACGCGCAGCTTCACAGCAAGATCGAGGATCTCCAGAGCGCCAACAACGACCTCTACAATCTCCTCTCCGCAACCGGCCTTGCAACCATCTTCCTCGACACCGGCCTCCGCATCCGCTGGTTCAGCCCCGCCATGACCGCGATGCTCAACCTCATCCCAGCGGACATCGGCCGGCGCATCGGCGACCTCGCCCAGAACGTCCGCGGCGCCGACCTCGAAGCCGTCGCCCGCACGGTGCTGGAGACCCTCGTCCCCGCCGAGCACGAGGTCGAGGACCAGAGCGGCCGCTACTTTCTGCACCGCACGCTCCCCTACCGCACCAAGGACAACCGCATCAGCGGCGCCGTCATCTCCTTCACCGAAATCACCGAACGCCGCCAGATGGAGCAGCGCCTCCGCGACGCCCTCCAGTACGCCGAGAAGATCGTCAACACCGTCC
>CAYMJK010000482.1:0-3490 GCA_964390535.1 uncultured Phycisphaeraceae bacterium
GCCAGCGCCCGCCTCCCCCACCTCGCCATCAGCGGCATCCACGCAGGCAACGTCGCCGAACTCAGCCGCGCCGGCTGCCGCGGCGTCGCCATCTGCGCCGCCATCTGCAGCGCCGATGACCCCGCCCGCGCTGCCGCGGAGATCCTCGAGCGCCTTCTGGATTAGCCCTCACTGAGGCGCACTGCGCGCGCATGAGCGCCCCGGCCGAATCCGGCCAGGGCGCCTCTCCTCTCCTCGAGCTCGTTTAGCGATCAGAGCAGACTCGACACCGGCACGCCCGCCCCCACGATGCCGTGCGGCGCCGCGAAGCCATCGGCGCCAGCAAGCCCCCAGTGCTCCAGGCTCGCGACGATCGGCCCTTCCGACTCGATCGTGATCAGGAACCGCGTCGCCTTCCCCGGCAGCGTCAGCACCGGCATCCGGGCATCCACATCATCCACCTCGAACGGATCGAGGCTCTTGTGCTCCGTGATCACCCGCCCGTCGCCAAAGTGGAACCGCACCGTCACATCCACGCTCTGATTCGTGGGATTGAAGATCAGGGCGTCCTCGGTGCGCAGCTCCCCGCCGTCGATCCGGTCCACCAGCCCATCGGAGAATCGCCACTCGGCCGCCGCCTGCGTCGTCGCGCTCAGCCCGAAGATCCCCCCCGCCCGCTCGATGTGCGCGGCCACCGCCACCGGCTGGTCCGACTCGTACAGCACCGAAACCTCCTCGCGCTCCGAGAAGCCGAGGTCGCGCAGCGAGATGCTCGCCCGCTCAAGGCCGTCCACATTCACCGTCATCTCCGGCAGGGCGCCGGGCGTGCGGCTGTCATCGCGGCTCAGGAACGTCAGCCGCACCTCCGCCGCCTCGTCGGATGTGTTGAAGATCGTGATCGTCGTATCCGACAGCGATGCGCTCGGCCCCCCTGGCGCCAGCCGCTTCTCGAACTCCAGGGACAGAATCGCCCCCGCCACATCCCCGCCCCCGACCACCCCCAGCGAACTGGAAGCCCGCTGCTGCCCCAGGCTGTACTCCGACCGCGCCACCGAGATCGGGCTGCTCGCGTCGATCAGCGCTGCGAACCGGCCCCGCGGCAGGAAGAATGTCTCCTCCAGGTTCCACCCACCGCGCCGCTGCCCCTCTACCGTCTGCCGCATCGTGAAGACCTGCCCGCTGTCATCGTGCAGGCGCAGCTCGACGTCGACCGCCGTCTCCATCGGGTTGTAGAAGACGATGAAGTCCCGGCTGTCATCATCCCGGTTCAGGTCGGTGATCGCCCAGCGCTCGGTCGCGATGTTCGTGAACGCCTCCGACGTCTGCCCGCCGAAGTCCGCGTGCTCCAGTTCGGCCGTCATCGCCTCGCTGCTGCGCAGCACCAGGGAATAGGGCACATCGGTCCGCACCAGCCGGTTGTCATCCCGCCCCGCCTCGGTGATCAGCACACTGTCGCGCGCCCCCGCGCCGAGGACGCCACTGGCGATCATCTGGTCGCGCTGCCCGCGCTCGTACCGGGCCCACAACTCATACTCGGCCTCCGCCACCCCCGGGTTGGCCAGCTCCACTACCTCCGTGATCCCATCGTGCGCATACCCCTCGGGGTAGAAGACCTCGAAGTCCAGGTGACTGCTCAGCAGCACCCGCGATTCCAGCGACTCGATCAACCGGCCACACGTTTCCACGGCAGAATCTCCTCTCCGGCTTCCCGGAAAAATGTACCAGAGCAACACTCCGCGGACCAGCAGACAAACGCGGCGCCACCGCGTCGTCTGTGCGCCCATTCACCGCAGTTTCACATTGCTGTGCCATCCGCGGCCCAGGATGGCCCGCGCGCCGGCGCCGTGGCCAGAGCGCGCCGCGCCTCCGGCCACCACCGGCCCCTCCGCGCCCGCAAAATTATCGCGCGGATGATGGCGATTTCATCGCCGAACTCATCCCCCACGCGGGACGCCCGCGCAGCTCCCCAGCGCTTCCCGCGTGTTGTCGAAGGCGGCGCAGCCTACTTGGACCCCACGAGCTTCATCGTCGCGCTCTGGCGCATGCTCTGCGTCGTGCGGCTGTCCGGGCCGCTCCCCGGCAGCCCCATGATCTCCCACTCGCTCTCGGCCGTGTAGCGGGACTCCTCGATCCACCCCGCCTCCTCGCCCGCAACGAACGTGATCTCCCCGTCGATCTCCGAATCCACCAGCTTCACCTCGAACATGGCGCCGATGCCCGCCGGCCCATCCCCCTCCTCCCCCGGCTGGCTCAGCGAACCCTCCGCCTCGATCGTCGCCGTCCGCCGCCCGTTGCGCTCGGCGCCCAGCCGGCGCAGCGTGTACGCCGTCTCGCTGCGCACCACGCCCACCGGGCTCGCCTGATCGACCACCACCGTCCAGGAGTCCCCCTGACCCACAGCCTTGTCCGGCACGATCCGCATCGCGCTCTCGAGTTGCCGGCGCAGCCCCTCGTCGCTCAGCGCCTGCCGATACAGCGCGATCGTCGCCATCGCCGCGATATCCGTCGACACCCGCGACAGCGCCTCATCGAGGATCTTCGTCGCCCCGCGCACCCGCCGCACCTCTCCCTCCGGCCCCGCCTCGAACGTGATCGACTTGCCGATGAACGCCGCGAACGGCACGATCAGCCGGTGGTCCCGATCCTGCTCGGCGTCCTTGGCCGAGTCGTACACCAGCTTCTCCCCCCCGTCCTCGCTCGCCTCGATCCGCCCCGACTCATAGGTCTGCTCGACCGTCGCGAACCCCTCGGCGTCCACCGACTTCACCACCTGCTTCACCCGGTACGCGATCGTCCAGTCCGTCGAGGAATCCTGCGGCCCCTCGACGCGCCTGGCCAGCGTCTGGTCGGTCTCATACACCAGCTCGCGCCCCTCCTCCCATTCCCACCGCAGCGCCACCTGTCCCGCCGCCGCCGCGGCAACGACCAGCAACCCCGCACTCGCAGCGACCGACCTCAGCATCCGGTTCATGGCAAATCCTCCACCCCATGCTACCGCCCCCCACCCCCCGCGGTTGGGGCGCCGGGGCACCCCTGCCACCGATGGGGGGGTTGCAACCTCGGTGCTCCGGCCGAACGGCGCCCGCTGAGGGGGCAGCCCCGCCGCCGCCCCTCCGACTCATCATTCATCATTCATCCTTCATCATTCATCATTCTGCCCCCCACGGCCCCCGCCAGCAGCCGCCCTACCGCCCACACCAGCAGGAAGATCGCGAGGTAATAGGTCAGCGTCGAGAGCGACTGCAGGATCGTCGGCAACTGCAACGTCGCCACGAAGAAGCTCTCCGCCGGCTCGCCGCGGTTGCGCGATCCCACCTCATACGCGCTCGCCCATAGGTGGGCCATCACCGCATGCGCGATCAGAACAAGGAACGCGTCCGCCGCCAGCAGATGCGCAGCCCGCCCACCCAGATACCGGTGGAACAAGTTCACCGGCCCCGGCGCCGCCCCCCCACGATCACCCCGACTCTCCGGCTCATCATCCATCAGTCCGGACCCATTGATAATCCGA
>CAYMJK010000483.1:0-5781 GCA_964390535.1 uncultured Phycisphaeraceae bacterium
GCGCCGGCGCTGGTTCAGACGCTCGATGTCTCCGCGTGGGGCGCAGGGGCGAACTCCGTCGCCGTGCGCGACGGCCTCGATGGCCCGGGCGAGCCGCTGGATCGGGGTTGCGGGCCCTGAAGATCGCATTCTGTTAGGGTAACAGAAGGCGAGGGGCTGTCAAGGGGAAATCGGCGAAAATGGGGGAGGATTGGGGGAATTGCGGCGGGGTGGGAGACCGGGCAGAGGATGGCTTGTACGGAACACGGGCTTGAAGCCCGTGGGACGCATGGGCAAGGGATGCCCGTGCTACGGACACGTGCAGGAAGTCCATGGCGCCGCGTGGGCAGGCCCGAGCTCCGTAGCGGTCGGCCGCGAGCTTCTTCGCGGCGCCTTCGCGAGACCTTCGCGCAATCGCAACGCTTGGGCAGCAGGTCGAGCAATAGGCTCGGCCATGCGTCGCGTGTCGCGGCGGAATGTTGTCAACGAGAAGGAGGATCGGATGCGTCTTTATCACAAGCTTGCGTTGTCGGTGCTGCTTGCCGCGGGCGCTGCAGCGACGGCCCAGGACATCAGTCTCGAGTTTCTCGGCCGGTATGAGTCGGGCCTGTTCGACCAGAGCGCTGCCGAGATCGTCGCCCACGATCCGCAGACCCAGCAACTGTTCGCCATCAACGCCGCCAGCGGGAGCGTCGATGTCCTGAGCATCGCGGATCCTGCCGCGCCGGCGCTGGTTCAGACGCTCGATGTCTCCGCGTGGGGCGCAGGGGCGAACTCCGTCGCCGTGCGCGACGGCCTCGTGGCCGTCGCCGTCGAGGCCGACATCAAGACCGACCCGGGCAGCGTCGTGTTCTTCGATGTCGACGGGACCCCCCTGGGCAGCGTCGAGGTCGGCGCCCTGCCGGACATGCTGACCTTCACGCCCGACGGCCGCTTCCTGCTGGTCGCCAATGAAGGGGAGCCCAATGACGAATACACCGTCGATCCGGAAGGCTCCGTCAGCATCATCCGGATCCCGCCGAAGCGCAGGCTGCTGGGCAAGGCTCATGTGCGCACGGCGGGCTTCGGCCGCTTCAGCCGCGAGGATCTGGAGCCGTCGGTGCGTATTTTCGGCCCGGGCGCCACTGTCGCGCAGGACATGGAGCCGGAGTACATCGCCATCTCACCCGATTCGCGCACGGCATACGTCGCGTGCCAGGAGAACAACGCCCTGGCGATCGTCGACATCCGCAGCGCACGGGTCACGAAGATTGTCGGCCTCGGCTTCAAGGACCACTCGCTCCCCGGCGCCGGCATCGACGCCTCCAACCGCGATGACGCCATCAATATCGCAAACTGGCCCGTCTACGGCATCTACATGCCCGACGCAATCGCCGCATTCCAGACCCAAGGCCAGACCTGGGTCATCAGCGCCAACGAGGGCGACGCCCGCGACTACGGCGGCTTCTCCGAGGAGGCCCGCATCGGATCGCTCACCCTCGATCCGGTCGCCTTCCCGGACGCGGCGACGCTGCAACTCGACGAGAACCTCGGCCGGCTGAACACCACCACCACGCTCGGCGACATCGACGGCGATGGTGATTATGACGAGCTGTACGTCTACGGCGCCCGCAGCTTCAGCATCTGGGACGACTCGGGCCGCCTGGTGTACGACAGCGGCGACGACTTCGAGCAGATCACCGCCGACATCTTCCCCGACGACTTCAACAGCAACAACGATGAGAACGGCTCGTTCGACGCCCGCTCCGACGACAAGGGCCCCGAGCCCGAGGCGGTCGCCGTCGCCAGCTTCGGCGACCGGGTGTGGGGCTTCATCGGGCTGGAGCGCATCGGCGGCATCATGGTGTATGAACTGACCGACCCGACCGCCCCGCGCTTCGTGCAGTACATCAACACCCGCGACTTCACCGGCGATCCCGAGCTGGGTACGGCCGGCGATCTCGGCCCGGAGGGCTTCGCCGTGATTGCCGCGGCGGACAGCCCCATCGGCGAGCCGCTGCTGGTCGTCGGGCACGAGGTGAGCGGCACGACGGCGATCTACCGCATCAATGATGCCGGCTCCGGCGGCCTTCGCGGCGACATCAACGGCGACGGCGTGGTCAACGCCCGCGACATTGCAGCGCTCGCGCAGATGCAGGGACCGTGCGCCGGTTGTGCGGCGGATCTCACCGGCGATGGCGTTGTTGATAGCTCTGACCTGCTGGAGTTGCTGATCATCATCCGGTCCTGAGATCGGTGGAGCGGGAGAGAGGAGGGGGCGGGCCTGGGCGCGGTAGACGCATCCGGGCCCTTTCTTTTGTGCGCGCAGATAGCGCGAAAGGGCTTCAAGGTCGCACAGGCCCCTACTGCGCCAGCCGCAGCGTCAGCCTGCCGCGGCGGCCGCGGCGCTCGACGGTGAGGTCCAGCGCAGCGCCAGCGCGGCGGAGGGCAGAGCGCAGGTCGTCGACTGTTGCCGTTTCGGCGCCGCCAGCGCCGAAGATGATGTCGCCGCGGACGAGGCCGGAGAGGCGGGCGGGGGCGCCCTCGACGACCTCGAGCACGAGCAGCCCGCGGGCAGCGCGGCCGAGTCCGAGTTCGGCGCTGATCTGGCGATCCAGGGGGAGCAGGCTGAGGCCGATGTCGCGCATGTAGGTGGCGCCCTGGGAGACGGCGCGGCCCTCGACGGAATCCATGACCTCGACCGTGAGGGTGATGGGGCTGCCCTCGCGGACGAGTTCGACTTCGGCGCTGGCGCCCGGCGGGGTGAAAGCGATGGCGTTGCGCAGGCGGTTGGTGTTGCGGGTGGAGGCGCCGCCGAAGGAGGTGATGATGTCGCCTGGGCGGATGCCGGCGCGATCGGCGGGGCTCTCCGTGACGACTTCAGTGATGAGGACGCCGCCGCCGGGGGGCATGCCGGCCTCGACGGCAACGTCTCCGGTGGGATCGAGCATGATGATGCCGAGCCATCCGCGCTCGACGCGGCCCGTGCGCACAATCGTGCGATAGACGGCCTCGGCCATGCGGCTGGGGATGGCGAAGCCGATGCCGATCGAGCCGCCGACGCGGCTGGAGAGGATGGCGGTGTTGACGCCGACGACCTCGCCCTCGAGGTTGACCAGCGGGCCGCCGCTGTTGCCGGGGTTGATGGAGGCGTCGGTCTGGATGAACTCCTCGTAGCGGTTGGTCTCGGCGCCGCTGATTCCGCTGCGCCCCTTGGCGCTGACGATGCCGGTGGTGACGCTCTTGGCGAAGCCGAAGGGGCTGCCGACGGCGATGACCCATTCGCCGACCTGGAGCGCCTCGGAATCGCCGAAGGGGGCGGGCGTGAGGCCTTCGGCATCAATCTTGAGAACGGCGATGTCGGTGGCGGGGTCGGCGCCGACGATGCGTGCATCGAGTTCGCGGCCGTCGCTGAGGCTGACGGCGAGAGCGTCGGCGCTCTCGACGACGTGGTGGTTGGTGATGATGTAGCCGTCGCGGGAGACGATGACGCCCGAGCCGAGGCCCGACTGCGTGAGCGGGCCTTCACGGACGCCGAGTGGGCGGCCGAAGACATCCGTCTGCATGTATCGCTGGCGCTCGGCGGTGCGGATGTGCACGACCGAGGGCTCGATCTGGCCGGCAACGTGCTGAAAGACGCGGGAAAGGCGTCGGGCGAAGGCAATGTCGGCCTCGAGCGTGGCGCTGCGGGCCTCGTCTTCCCGGCCGTTTTCCTGGGCGAGCGCTGGGGCGCTCCACAGCGGGAGACAGAGCGGGCAGGCGAGGATGAGCGCGAGCAGGCGGCGTCCGATCAGTTGCATGCGACCCTCCGAGGTTGAGGCGCCCCCGGGCACATCGATGCGCTCGCGGCGGCGATCCGTCAGGGGGGATTGTACGGAACCTGCCCAACGGCTCAGGTTCCGCGGGTGTTCCCGAACAGTTCGATGTGCAGCCGGCGGCCGTAGCGCCACCCCCGCTCGGCGGCGGCCTCGACGACCCACGCGACGGCCTCGGGGTCGGGCGTGGTGACGCCCTCGGGCATGAGGAAGATGTCGCCGGGCGCCCAGCCGCGGAGGCGGGCGAGGATCGCCTCGATCTCGGGAAGCTCGCCGGGGTCGGTGACGACGAACTTGATCTGGCGGTCGGGGGCGGCGTCGATGAGGCGCTGGAGGGCATCAAAGTCGAGGCGGCGCTGCTCGTGGCGCCGGCGCCAGGCGCCTGTCGGGTCGCGCGGATTGCCCTCGGGCGGGGTGGAGTTGGCGAGTTTGGGGCTGAGGGAGAGGAGGGAAATGGCAAATGGCGAATGGGCAAATGGCAAATCCGGAGCTTCGGCGCCGGCCTCTCTTTGCGATTTGTCCATTTGCCATTTGCCCATTTCGGGGACGACCGTGCCCGCGGTTTCGATCGTGACGTGCAGGTCGGCATCCCGGAGGCCGCGGCAGAGGTCGGTGATCTGGGGGAAGATCAGGGGCTCGCCGCCGGTGAGGACGATGCGCTCCATGCCCGACTGGCGGGCCTCGGCGATCAGGTCGTCGATGGTGCGGCGGGCGCCTTCGGGCGCCCAACTCGCGTACGGGGTGTCGCACCACGCGCAGCGGAGGTTGCAGCCGCTGACGCGGATGAAGAAGGAGTGCTCGCCGGCGAGCTTCCCCTCGCCCTGGATGCTCGTGAAGGTTTCGGCGATGGGGAGGGATGGGGCTGTTGCAGACGACGAGGTGCGTCGTGGCGCGTACGCGCGAAGGCGCAAGGGAGTGGCGCCGGCGCCGGGCGGGTTCGGGGTCATGGGCGACCCGCCTTGGCGTGCGCCGCTTCGACCGCGCCGGGCTGATATCGCGTCGGGTCGGGGATCTGCGCCTCCTCAAAGCCGCGCCGGCGCAGGGCGCAGGCGTCGCAGCGGGCGCAGGCGCGGCCCTCGGGATCCGGGTCGTAGCACGAGACGGTCCGGGCGAGATCGACGCCGAGGTCGCGGGCCCGCCGGACGATCTCGGCCTTGCTGAGGTCGATGAGCGGAGCGTGGATGTGGATGCGGGCGCCCTCGACGCCGTGCTTCGTCGCCAGGCGCGCGGTCTGCTCGAACGAGCGGATGAACTCGGGGCGGCAGTCGGGATATCCGGAGTAGTCGACGGCGTTGACCCCGATGAAGATGTCCGCGGCGCCGAGCGTTTCTGCGCGCGCAAGGGCGACCGAGAGGAGGATGAGGTTGCGCGCGGGCACGTAGGTGACGGGCACGCCCGCGGCGATCTCGCCCGTGGGCCGGTCCTTGGGCACATCGATGTCGGCCGTGAGGGCGCTGCCGCCGAACTGGCGCAGGTTCAGGGGGAGGATGGTGTGGGTGGCGGCGCCGAGGCTCTCGGCGAGGTCGGCGGCGGCGGCAAGCTCGGCCCGGTGACGCTGGGCGTAGTCGAGGGTGAGGGCGTGGCACTGGTAGCCGTCGGCGCGCGCGCAGGCGAGCGCGGTGGCGCTGTCGAGGCCTCCGGAGAGGAGGATGACGGCGGGCCTGGGGGCGTGGGGGGGCACAGGGGAGTTTAGAGGCGGGGGGGGGAGGGGGATCCGCCGCGGAGCGGCGAGCTACCCGGCCGCCGCGGAGCGGCGGTCTACCCAGGTCAGGCGGCTGCTCGGGCGGCGGCCTCGTCGATCCACGCCGCGCAGGTTTCCAGCAACTGGTCGCGGCCGATGGGCTTGGTGAGGTAGTCGTCGCAGCCGGCGGCGAGGCACTTTTCACGGTCGCCGGCCATGGCGTGGGCGGTGAGGGCGATGATGGGGCCGGTGTAGCCGCGCCGGCGCAGCTCTGCCGCGGCGGTGTAGCCGTCGATTTCGGGCATCTGCATGTCCATGAGGATGATG
>CAYMJK010000484.1:0-3669 GCA_964390535.1 uncultured Phycisphaeraceae bacterium
GGCAAGGGACCGGTCGCCCCGCCGGGGCTGCAAAGGCCCGCTGCGCGGGCACGATGCGGCAAGCGCCGGTGCACGGCCTCGGCTACTCCTCGATCCGCGCCCCCACCGCTTCCGCTCCGCGCTCGCCGCCGGCGCCCAGCCCGAACGCGGAGTGAACCGCCCGCATGGCGCGCTCGCCGTCCGTCTGCGCGAGGATGCAGGAGATCTTGATCTCGCTGGTCGTGATGTTCTCGATGTTGATCCCCGCGTCGCTGAGGGCGCGGAACATCTGGGCCGCCACGCCCGTGTGCGTGCGCATGCCGACGCCGACCGCCGAGACCTTGCACAGCCCGACATCCACGCGCATCCCGCCGCCGCCGACCTCCTTCAGCACCTGCTCCACCACCGGCTTGATCTCCACGAGATCCGCGTGATCCACCGTGAAGCTCACGTTCGCAGCGCGGGCGCTCACCTGGTTCTGGATGATGTCGTCCACGAGGATCGACTGTTCCGCCAGCCGAGCGAACAGCAGGGCCTGGGCCCCGGCGCCGACCGGAAGCTCGGTGATCATCACCCGCCCGAGGTTCGTCTTCAGCGCGACGCCGGTGACCTTTTCCTGCTCCATGTCGGCCGTCTCCTGAACGATCATCGTGCCCGTGTCCGGCAGCATGCTGTGGCGCACGTGGATCGCCACGCCGTGCGCCGCCCCCATGAGCACCGCCCGCGGCGCCATCACCTTCGCGCCCAGGGCCGCCAGCTCCAGCATCGCCTCGTAACTGATCCGCTCGATCTTCCGCGCTTCGGGGACGATGCGCGGATCGGCGGTGTACACCCCGTCCACATCGGTGTAGATCTCGCACACCGACGCCCCCACCGCCGCGGCGATCGCCACGGCGCTCGTGTCGCTCCCGCCGCGCCCCAGCGTCGTGACATCCCCCTCCACGGTCGTCCCCTGGAAGCCGGCGACGACCACCACCCGCCCCTTGTCGAGCTCGCGCTGGATCCGGTCGCGCTCGATCGCCCGCACGCGTGCCCGCGTGTGCATCGAGTCGGTCCGCAGCCCCGCCTGCCCAGCCGTCATGCTGATGGCATCCTGCCCGAGTTCGCGCAGCGCGATCGCGGTCAGCGCGATCGTCACCTGCTCACCCGCCGCCATGAGCTGGTCCATCTCCCGGCGTAGCGGATCGGCGGCGATCTCATGGGCCATCTCGATGAGCTTGTCGGTCGTCTTGCCCATCGCCGAGACGACGACCACGACCGAGTGGCCCTCGCGGCAGGCGTCGTACGCCCGCTGGGCGCAGCGGCGCACCCGCGCCGTGTCCGCGACCGAGGATCCACCGAATTTCTGAACCAGTGCGGTCACCGGGCCCTCCAGGATTCACCCGGAGGTTATGCTCGCGCGCTCGAAGGCCTCGGCCCAGCCGACCCGGCGCAGCGCCCCCGTCCACCGCTCATCCTGCGCCCGTGCCAGCGCCACCACCGGCGCCTCGGCCTCCTCGGCCCCGCGCACGATCGACCACCACCAGCACCGCCAGACCGGGGCATCCAGGTCGAGGGCCAGTTCGGCCACCTGCTCGTCGGTCAGGTCCAGCAGCGGGGTCTCGATCTCGAAGCGGGCGGGCGCGGCCTCATCGAGCCCCACCAGCCGCGAGATCAGCAGGGCCCGGTCGGCCTCGCGGGCCATCCGGTCCAGGTCCCCCGCCGCCACCTCCGGCCAGATGAGGCGCGACGCCCCGGCCGCCGCGGCGGCCGTTGCGGCCTGCAGCAGGGCGCCCGAGGGGGTCGCCGCATCCCCCCCGGAGGGTTGGGCTGGGTCGCCGGCGCCGATGATCTCGGCCCCGAGCAGTTCGGCGTGGGCCTGAATCGCGCGCTCGACCGGGCTGTGGCTCGCCCCGCCGCCGGTCGCCGCGTGGACCGCCCAGAGCCCGACCGTGTCGCGCTCCCGGGCCTCCTCCGCGGCAAGGCACGCGGCGACGAGTGCGGGGAGGTTGCCGTCGCTGATGACGATGGTTTGCGGCATGACCTGTCCTTATCGGTCGATGCGCGGGACCGGGGCCAGCGGCCCGAACAACCGCCAGCCTCTGGGTGGAAAAGCGGACGCAAAATTGGGAAATCAGCCGGTTTTTGTGGCCTCTGGGCGGTTCCGGGGTAGCATATGGCGGTAGGACCCGGAGATGAGGGAGTACTCAGAGATGTTGCATAGCCATAGATGGCGCGCGTTGGCCTTCATCGGCAGCGTGGTCGCACTGACCGCGACTGCCTCCGCCCAGTACACAGTCGGTGACCAGTGGCTCCGAGCCGCGGACTTCGAGCCTGGCGTGAGCCAGGGTTCGACCTCCGGCAATCCGGGGCCCGGCTTCGACGGGACGCCCGTCTGGCGCTACGAGATGGCCACCGGCGGCGGCGGCCTCGGCTCGGGCAGCGAGTGGTTCCGCCAGCCGACGACCACGATGACGTGGGACAGCGACTGGTGGGGCATCGGTCAGGGCGCCTGGACGGCCGGCGACGATGTCAACCCGCCCGTCTTCCGCAATCGCCTGACCCACAACGTGTCGGCGCCGAATCACCAGTATGTTCCGATGGTGCGCTGGATGAATCCCGGCGGCGACGGCATGCAGGTGGACATCGGCGGTGGGTTCAACGTGCTCTGGACGGGGCACGAGTTGGTCGGCGCGGAGATGGATGTCGAACTGGTCATCGCCCGCGAGGGCTCGGCCGGGGCGATCGATGTGCTCTTCAGCGACGTGCTGTCGAAGCCGACGCCTGGCCTTTCGATTGGCGACAACATCGACGTGCCGATCGACCTGAGCCAGATCGCGCTGGATGAGGGTGACTCGCTCATCTTCTCCGGGCGCGGGACGGACTCGACCACCGGCGTCGGACGATGGATCGACATCAGCGACCAGATTTCGATCAAGGTCGCAGTCCCCGCACCGGGCGCGCTCGCTCTGTTCGGCGCCGCCGGGCTCGCCTGTGCCCGCCGCCGGCGCGCATGACACGCAACCCGGGCGGTGGCGCCCGGCAAGACTGTTCTATCCCACCTGAGCTCCGGCCGGGCAACCGGCCGGGGCTTTTTTTCGCGCCGGCGCATAGGCTTGGGCATGGACGACCTGCAGCGCGCTGCCGGCTGGTTGAGCGAGGCCTGGGGCGTCGCGGTGCTCACCGGCGCCGGGGTGAGCGCCGAGAGCGGGCTGGATACGTTTCGCGAGCCGCAGGAGGGGCTGTGGGCGAAGTATGACCCGATGGAGCTGGCGCACATCGACGCCTTCTCTCGGGATCCGGAGCTTGTCACGCGCTGGTACCACTGGCGCTTCAGCCGCTGCATCGGCTGCGAGCCGAACCCGGGCCATCACGCCCTTGCCCGCATCGAGGCGGAAGTCGGTGGCCGCGGCGGGGCGTTCCTGCTAGCGACGCAGAACGTCGACGGCCTGCACCAGCGGGCGGGGAGCCGGGCGGTGGTCGAGCTGCACGGCACGATCCTGACCTGGCGCTGCCTCGAGACGGGCGATGAGGTGGCGATCGAGGAGATCCCGTTCGATACGTTCCCGCCGCGGAGCGCGGCCGGCGGGCTGCTGCGGCCGAACGTCGTCTGGTTCGGGGAGATACTGCCGGAGGGGGCCCTGGAGGCGGCGGCGCAGGCCGCGGCGGCGTGCGACCTGTTCCTGACGATCGGAACGAGCGCGGCGGTCT
>CAYMJK010000485.1:0-2753 GCA_964390535.1 uncultured Phycisphaeraceae bacterium
GGCGGTGCTGGTGGAGCGCCGGCTCATCAGCCAGCAGCACGCCCGGGGGCGCCAGGCGGACGGGCGCGGCAGCCCGACCGAGCCCCGGGCGGTGGCGATCGGGATGCCCGCCGAGCGGTTCAGCGTGATGGTGAACGAGGAGGACCACCTGCGGATCCAGGTGGTGGCGCCGGGGCTGGACCTGGCCTCGGTGGCGACGCGTGCCGATGAGATCGACGACGCCCTGGAGGGGAAGCTGGATTACGCGTTTTCGCCGCGTTTCGGCTATCTCACGGCCTGTCCGACGAACGTTGGCACGGGCGCCAGGCTGAGCGTGATGCTGCATCTGCCGGCGCTCAAGATGACCGGCGAGGCGGAGAAGGTGAAGCGAGCGGCGGCGGACATGAGCCTGGCGATCCGCGGCGCCTACGGCGAGGGGTCGGAGTCGCTGGGAGATTTCTATCAGATCTCGAACCAGACGACGCTGGGCAAGACCGAGCAGGTGCTGCTCAACGAGCTTCAGGGGGAGATCATCCCGCGGGTGATCGAGTACGAGCGGGCAGCCCGCAAGCGGCTGCTGACGCGCCAGCGGCGCACGCTGGAGGACAAGGTCTTCCGGGCCCTCGGCACACTGCGGACCGCGCGGCTGATGTCCTCGGAGGAGGCGATGCAGCTTCTCAGCCGGGTGCGGCTGGGCGTGGCGTTGGGGCTGCTCGAGGAGGTGGAGCTGGCGACGGTGAACCGCCTGACGCTGCTGACCCAGCCGGCGCACCTGCAACGGGTGGTCGGCTCCTCCCTGAGTCAGGATCAGCGGCGCGAGGCCCGGGCGGCGCTGCTGCGGGCCCGGCTGGCGCCGGCCTGAGCGATGACTGGGTCCGGACCGAGCGCTGGCCCCTTCACCTGGCCGCCGCGGGGGCCGGACGATGCGCCGGCGCCGATCGAGGTCGAGCCGAAGCTGCCTTGGGAGGATTCCCGGCCCCGGGGGCCTGTCGGCCGGCTCGGTGAGGTCGCCCTCGCTCTGGAAGAGGCGTGGCTGGGGGTGGCGCGGGCGCCGATGCGGCAGCTCCGCGAGGAGGGGTGGGCCCCGGATGGCCCGCTGGCCTACTGCCCGCGATGCTGTGCTGATGTCGGGCCGTTCGAGGCGGACGGGGACGGGTGTCCGGCCTGCCGCGGCAGGCGCCCGCCGTGGGAGCGGCTGGTGCGGCTGGGCACGTACGACGGGGCGTTGCGCGAGGCTGTGGTGGCGCTCAAGTTCCAAGCGTGGCGCCGGATCGGGGTCGATCTAGGGCGGCTGCTCGGGGCATCCATTCGTGAGCGGATCGACATGCTGGGGATCGATCCGCGGATGGTGGAGCTCGCGCCGGTGCCGATGACGGGGGGCAGGCGGGTTGCCCGCGGGATCGATCACACGCTGGCGCTGGCGAGGGCGGCGGGGGAGGCGAGCGGGCTGCCCGTTCGGCGGCTGCTGGTGAAGACGGGGCGGCCGGCCCAGGTGAGCCTGACGGCGACGCAGCGGGCGCGTTCGCCGGCAGGGGCGTTCGTGGCGAGGGCTGGGGCGGCTCCGGGGGCGATGGTGGTGGTAGTGGATGATGTGATGACGACGGGGGCGACGCTGCGGGCGGCGTGCGGGACGGTTGGGCGGATGCAGCGGGAGGCGGAGATGTCTGCGCGGGTGTGGGGGGCGGTGGTGGCGGTGACGCCGCGGCGGGTGTAGCACGGGCTTCCAGCCGGGCGGCGGCGGCGCGATCGTGTGGCAATCGCCTGCCACCAAGACACGGGCTGGAAGCCCGTGCCACGGGGCGGAAAAGGTCGTCTGCGAGCTTGACTGGGTTGGGGGCGTCAGGTACTATCACTTCTGCCCTTGCGGCACTTTGCCGGCGCCGGAACGAGTGCGTTCCACGCCGGCCGCAGCCTGAAAAGTGAACAGTTGGACGCTCACGAGAATGTGAGGCTGCGCAACCGGCGCCACGCCGGGCCCATCGCAAGGGCGGCGCAGCCTGACAAAAATGCGTACCGGCCGGGTCACAGCGGTCGGTAGTGTCATTCTCGTGTGCATTAGGACAGCGGCCACATTTATGTGGTCCGCCCCTTTTTCAATGACACGCCTTACTGCCGGGATTAGCCTCCCGGCAACCGATCGATCCTGCGAGGGAGGAAGCCCGCAAGGGCCAATTTCGACCAGGAGGAATCGGTGACCGCTCTCGATCCCGAAGGGCTTGCCCGGAAGGATCGGGGGTAACAGGACAAAGCTTCTTAGAATGACGTCCTATCACGGCGCCTGATTTCGGTCAGGTGTCCGTGTGACAACGGCTTTCAATTGAAGAGTTTGATCCTGGCTCAGATTGAACGCTGGCGGCATGGCTAAAGCATGCAAGTCGAACGAGAACCACCTTCGGGTGGGGACAGTGGCGTAAGGGCGAGGAATGCGATCGAACGTGCCCCGAGGTGGGGGATAGCGTCGGGAAACTGGCGGTAATACCCCATGTGCTCTACGGAGGAAAGGTTTACCGCCTCGGGAGCGGCGATCGTCCTATCAGGTTGTTGGTGAGGTAACGGCTCACCAAGCCTAAGACGGGTAGCGGGTGTGAGAGCATGACCCGCCGCATCGGGACTGAGACACTGCCCGGACTCCTACGGGAGGCTGCAGCGACGAATCTTCCGCAATGCGCGAAAGCGTGACGGAGCAATGCCGCGTGCAGGATGAAGCGGCTTCGCCGTGTAAACTGCTGTCGGGTCCTCGAAACACTGATCAGGACCAAAGGAAGGGCCGGCTA
>CAYMJK010000486.1:0-3663 GCA_964390535.1 uncultured Phycisphaeraceae bacterium
CCTCGTCCGCGCTGGCGCCCGGCTGATCGTCGTCCCCTCCGCCAGCCCATTCGTGCTCGGCAAGAGTCTGCGGCACGATGCCATCGTGCGCGAGCACTGCATGCGCCACGGCATCTGGATCGCCTCGGTCAACCAGCTCGGCGGCAACGATGAGCTCATCTTCGATGGCCGCGCCATCCTCCGCCGGCCCAACGGCTCGCTCGCCGCGGCAGGCGCGGGGTTCACCGAAGACCTGCTCATCGCCGATCTTGATCTCGATGTGCTCACCGGGCCCGAAGCGCCCGACCCGTTCACCAGCAACCCGCCCGAGTGGCGCCTCTTCGAGGCCCTCAAGCTCGGCGTGCGTGACTATCTCCGCAAGACCGGCTTCACCAAGGCGGTGATCGGGCTGTCCGGGGGGATCGATTCGGCCGTTACGTGCGCGGTCGCCGCCGCGGCGATTGGGCCGGAGAACGTGCTGGGCGTCGCCATGCCCGGGCCGTTCTCCAGCGAGCACGCTCTCGCGGATGCCCGCGAGCTTGCCGACCGCCTCGGCATCCGCCTCGTCACGCTCCCGATCGGGGCGCCGCTGGCGGGCTTCGTCGGCGAGATCGACCCCGTGTTCAGTGAACTCGGCGCGCGCGCGCTGGGGGCGCAGCAGCCCGATGTCACCTTCGAGAACCTCCAGAGCCGCTGCCGCGGCGCCGCCCTCATGGCCATCAGCAACCGCACCGGCGCCCTCCCGCTCACCACCGGCAACAAGAGCGAACTCGCCGTCGGCTATTGCACGCTGTACGGGGACATGAACGGCGGGCTAGCGGTCCTCAGCGATGTGCCCAAGACCCGCGTCTACGCCCTCGCGAAGTGGCTCAACGCCGACCCGCGCGCCGCCGGCTTCGCGGCCCCGCCCATCCCCGAGAGCACCATCACCAAGCCCCCGAGCGCCGAACTCGCCCCCGATCAGCGCGACCAGGACACGCTCCCCCCATACGACATCCTCGACACCGTCATCGAGCGCCACGTCGAACTGCGCCAGAGCGCTGCCCGCATCGCCCGTGACACGAAGATCGATGAACAGATCGTGCAGCGCATCGTCCGCATGATCGCCGCCAGCGAATATAAGCGCAAACAGCTCGCCACCGGCCTCAAGGTCACCACCCTCGCCTTCGGCAGCGGCCGCCGCATGCCGATCGCGCAGGGTTGGACCGGCGCGGGCGGCGAGCTCTAATCGCCGCACGTCCTCAGTCCTATTCGTTCCTATAGGTCCTATACGTGCTATCTCCGCCGCGCCGAGTGGGGCAGGCTTGCAGCCTGCCGGGAGCGGCCGTGTCCCTGACGCAGCGCGTGCAGCATCCTCACAGCTCTTCCGGATTTGAGCTTTGAGCTTTTCGCTTTGAGCTTTTGGCTTCGCCTCGCGAAGCTGCCGCGCCCGGAGCTTGCGCTCCTGGGTTCCCTACGCCGCCGCGCGCTCCGCGGCCGCCGCACGAACGGCGATGCCCAGCGCCGTCAGGTCGTCGAGCTGGCGGAGGCTGCCGGGCTGTGAGTCCAGGCGCACGCCGAGTTGTTCGATGGCGCGGGACAGGGGGCGCTCGCCCTCGGTTCCCGGCCAGGGCAGGCGGGCGAACTCGTCCATGTATGCGGCGAGCTTGAGGCGCCGGTCGGCATCCGAGCCGCTCGCCTCCTCCCCCGGGAACGCCGTCTCGAACCCGTCGCTGTACAGCAGCAGCGTCTCCCCCTCGCGCATCGTGAACGTTTCCGATTCGAACGGCTCCCCCTCGAACACGCCCAGCAGCGGCCCCCCCGTCTCGATCGGCGTCATCTGGCCGCCCAAGATCCGCAGCGGCGCCGGGTGCCCCGCCACGCACAGCGTCACCTCGCGCGTCGCCGGGTCGATCACGCCGCAGACCGCCGTCGCGAAGCGGCTCCGGCCGCGCTGCATGCGCACCATGTCGCTGTTCAGCGTGCCGATCGCCTCCGCCGGGTCGAACCGCGCCCGCGGCGCCCGAAGCGCCCGGCTGATCACCATCGTCAGCAGCGCCGCCGGCACCCCGTGCCCCACGGCATCCGCCAGCAGAAACGCGATCCGCCCCCCGTCCACCATCATCACGTCGTAGATGTCCCCGCTCACGTAGCTCGCCGGGCGGAACATCACCGCGAACTCCAGCCCCTCGGCCCGCGGCAGTTCCGCCGGGAGCAGATCGCGCTGGATCACCGCCGCGAGGTGCAGTTCATCGTGCACCCGGTCCATCTCGTCGCGCACGCCGGTCTGGTAGGCGCTGAGCACGCGCAGCTCCGAACGCATCGCCTCCAGCGCCGGCTGCCGCTCGGCAAATGCGTACAGCATCGTCGCCAGCTTCCCCGGCTCGACATCGAACGGCTCGATCAGCACGCCCGACCCGCCGAGCTCCGCCGCGCCTTCGGACGCCTCGCACAGCAGCACCCCGGGGACGTGCAACTGGTGCATCCGGTCCACCATCGCCCGCACCACGCCCCGGGCGTCACCCGGCCCGAAGACGACCAGCGCCGGCCCGACGCTCGACCCGGCGGACTCGCCCTCGAGCAGTTCCGAGAACCAGACCGCCAGCGCCACGCGGCGCACCCGCGGCGGGGATCCGGGCCATGCGCTCAGCGTCCGCTCCAGCAGCCCTTCCGGCGGCTCTGGCAGCGTATCTGAAACGGCGAATGTCAGCAGGTGATCGGACTTCACGCGCATCCCCGGCGGCGGGCGCGCGGCCCGCTCAGTGCCTCATCGGCCGCTGGGGGGCTCTACTTGGCCAGACTCTTGAGACGGTCGAGATCCAGCTTGATCCGGTCCCCGGCCTCCACGCCGAGTTCGGCCAGCTTTCCGCCCTTGAGTTCGATGGCGAACTGGGCCGCCATGCGGCTGGGGTAACGCGTCAGGCGCTGCTCGTACTCGAAATCGCTCTCCCCCTCGCGCTGCGGCTCCTCGACGGGCATGTGGTAGGCCGCGGTGACGTTCCCGAGCTGATCGAGGAAGATCACATCGATGTCCACGAAGCAGTCGCGCATCACGAAGTTCAGCCGGCGCGGCTCGGGGAAGACGAAGAGCATTCCCCCGTCCTCTTCGATGAACTCGCGCCCGCCGAGCCCGAGCGTGCGGCTGGTGTTGTCGGCGACGATCTCGAGAAAGAACTTCTCGCCTTCGATTTCCACCACCTCGACGCCTGCCGCGGCGGCGTCGTCGCACCCCTTGAGGGCCAGACCGCCCGCGATCGATCCGCCGAGGATCACCACGCCCAGGATTATCCGCCAAGCAGCCATGCGTCGTCCTCCGCCGTGAATCGTACCGGACCGGCCGGCATCCGGGCCAGGTCGAAGGCGGCGCTCAGTTCCGCCAAGGGCCGCTCCCGGCGTCCGCCCGGCGCCCCCAGCCAGTGGCCGAGCAGGCCGAGGATCCGCTCCACCGGCGCCTGCGCCTCGCGATAGTGGTCGATGCGGGTGTCCCCGTGCCGCTTGGCCAGCCGGCGGCCATCCGGCCCGAGCACCAGCGGCAGATGCGTCCACGCCGGCTCGGGCAAGCCGAGGGCGCGGTAGAGCAGGGTCTGGCGTCCGGCCGAGTCGAGCAGGTCATCCGCCCGCACCACCTGCGTCACCCCCTGCCGGGCATCGTCCACCACCACGGCGAGCTGGTACGCCGGGGCGCCCTGGCGGGTCCAGACGATG
>CAYMJK010000487.1:0-6192 GCA_964390535.1 uncultured Phycisphaeraceae bacterium
AGCGATGGACGGGCGATTTCGCCGGCATCGAGCCGGAACTCATCGCGGGCCTTGCCGCACGGGGCGTGCGGCTGCTCGGGGTCGACACGCCGAGCGTGGACACGGCGGACTCGAAGGACCTGCCCGCCCACCTGGCGTGCCTCGCGGGGGATGTGACGATCCTGGAGGGGCTCGTGCTGGAGGGCGTCGCCGACGGCGCGTACGAACTGATCGCCCTGCCGCTGCGGCTGGCGGGTTTCGATGGAAGCCCGGTGCGGGCGGTACTGCGCGCTGGCGTGAAAGAGCAAATGGGCAAATAGCAAATGGCAAATGGGGGCGGCGGCGCACGGCGCGTGCTCGCTGCTCACTTTGCCATTTGCCATTGCCTGTTTGCGATTTTGCTACGAGCACCCTGCCGCGAAGGCGTTCTGAAAGCAGAGGAAGTCGAAGAAGTCGTGGGCGCCGGAGTCGTCGCAGTCGGCGTAGGGGGTGGTGGCTGCGAAGTGGTTCTGGAAGCAGAGGAAGTCGAAGAAGGTCAGCGCGCGGTCCGCATCGCAGTCGGCGAAGCAGGGTTCGCAGCGCCAGCGCGCGATGTGGTTGGCGCGGACGCTGCCCGCCAGGGAGAAGCTTCCGCCCACGATCAGGCCGGGGCCGGAGCCGTCGTCGAACGCCGTGAGCGTGTAGACGCCCGGGATCGTCTCGCCGCCCACGCCGGCGCCGGGCGAAGACCATGAGAGGCCATCCCATCGCGCGATGCTGTTGACGGGAATGCCGCCGACCATTCTGAACTCGCCACCAACATAGAGCGCGGGCCCTCGCCCGTCGTCGAAGACGCCAAGCGCGCCGGGGGGAGCGCCCGGAATCTCTGACCATGTCCGCCCGTCCCACCTCGCCACTTGCGCAATGGGCAGTCCGGCGACGCTCTCGAATCTTCCGGTGACATACAGCGCCGGACCCCTTCCGTCGTCGAGGACGGTGAGGCCGCCGACGCGATCATCAACGGGGCCTGCCTCGGACCACGACTCACCGTCCCACTTCGCAAAATAGCTGATGGGCAGCCCACCTGCCGTCCTGAAGAGCCCTCCTGCGTACAAGGCCGGCCCTGAACCATCGTCGAACACCGCGAGGCTGTAGACGTAGCTCGTGAAGCCGCCGCCGACGCCGGTCCATGTCTTGCCATCCCACCTGGCGATGTAGTTCATCGCAGCGCCGCCGGCCTCGGTGAACTTGCCAGCCGCGTACAGCGCGGGGCCGCTGCCACCGTCGTACACCTCCATGGTGTACACCGCCGCCTTCTCCGGACCGCTTCGGATCCCGCCGCCGACCTCCGACCACGCGCTGCCATCCCACTTCGCGATGCCCCTGACGGGCGCTCCATCCGAGGATTCAAAGCTCCCCCCCGCGTAGAGAGCGGGGCCACTGCCATCGTCGAAGACCTCAAGGTCGAATACGAGGCCATGCTGAAGGCCGGGGCTCAGCCAGATCCATTCTTCGCCGTCCCACCGTTCGATCTTGGTCCCGAAGCTGCCGGCGGCGTACAGGGCCGGACCGACGCCATCGTCGAAGACTTCAAGCGACGACACGCTCGACCCGCTCCAGCCGCCGTCGAAGCCCTCGCCCATCGGCTCCCAGTCGCACCACTGGGCGCAGCAGGCGGAGCCAGTCATCAGGGCAGCGCTCGCCGCAATCCACGCTCTGAAGGCTGTACACATTGCTGCTCTCCTGCTCTGGTTGCCGTCAGGGGCATCCTGCCGCAAACGCGTTCTGGAAGCACAAGAAATCGAAGAAGTCGTGGCCGCCGCTGTCGTCGCAGTCGGCGTAGGGGGTGGTGGCGGCAAACGCGTTCTGGAAGCAGAGGAAGTCGAAGAAGTCGAGCGCCCCGCTGTCGTCGCAGTCGGGGTAGCAGGCGCCGGGGCAGCCGATCAGCCGGGCGATGTTGTGCGACGAGACCCCGCTGCCGACCGTGGAGAACCCGCCGCCGACCAGCAGCGACTGCCTCCCATCGTGCATCTCGGGCTCCAGCGCGTAGACGCTGCCGCCGACGCCGCCGGCGGGTTGGACCCACGCGCTGCCGTCCCATCTGGCGAGGCCACCGATCGTCTGTCCGGCGTAGGAGCGGAACCTGCCGCCGGCGTACAGGGCCGGGCCGGACCCGTCGTCGAAGACCGCCAGCGCCACGACGCTCCCGTTGAACTGGCCGCCCAGACGGCTCCAGGCCGCTCCATCCCACTGCCAGACATCGCCTGCGCTCGGGCTGCCTCCTGCCGCGATGAGCTTACCCTCGAACTCGGTGAAGGCGGCCACCGGCATCGGCAGCCCGACCCCGAGCGAGGACCACGCGGTCCCGTCCCAACGGGCGATGTTCGCGGCGGGCGTCCCGCCGGCGGTGTCGAACGACCCGCCGACATACAGCGCCATGCCGCTTCCGTCGTCGTGCGCAGCAAGCGCCTGTCCGTAACCCCAGAGAAAACCGCTGAGGCCGCCGCCGACATCCTCCCATGCGGCGCCGGACCATCGCGCAATTCCGAGCGACGGAATGTCGAACAGCCCGGTCGCGTAGAGGGCGGGGCCGCTTCCATCATCGAAGACCGCCAGGTCGACGACGCCGGGGCAGCAGTCCGCGCAGCTCCCGAGGTCGAGTCCATCAGCCATGGAATGCCACGCCGATTCGTGCCAGCGGCCGATGCCGAGCGTCGAGACCGCGCCGGCGGTTGCCGTGTAGCCTCCGGCGATGAGTCCGGCAGCGCCGGGCAGGCTCACCTCGAGCAACGACAGAACGGTCGGATCGGCTCCGGTGCAGGCGGTACCACCGGTGAAGCCGGGGCCGACCGAGGACCAGACGCCGTCCTCGTAGGCCGCGATGCGCGCGGCCGTGGTGGCGCCAGCTGAGACAAAGCTGCCCCCCGCGTACAGGCGCGGGGGGCTGGACTCGATCGCGAAGACCGATCCGGCGACGCCGCCGGGTCCGGTCAACCACTCGGTGCTCCATGCCGGCTCGCACTGCCCAGCCGCCGGCACAACGACACCGGTTACCACGATCGCCGCCGCGGCAACTCCGCTCGGTCTCATTTGCTGTGCTCCTGCCGCCCGATTGCGAGGCCTCGCTGCCCTCCGCGGGCGCCGGCTCTAGCTTATCAAAAGCCCGTCCCCGCCGCAAGCATTCTCCTTCCGGGTTTCTCCCCCCGATCGGCGAGTACGGCCGATGGTCGGGGCGGCGGCATTGACTCTCAGCCTCACGCCCCATTGAATTGTTATTGCCCGGGCGGCTTGCCGGGGCTTCGCCGCCGGCTCACAGGAGCGAGCATGTACAGTCTCGGGTTCGGATTTCCCGGCCACTGGGAGTGGGTGGTCCTGCTCATCATCGGCCTGCTGCTCTTCGGGCGCCGCCTGCCGGAGGTCGGTCGCAACGTGGGCAAGGCGATCGTCGAGTTCAAGAAGGGCGTCAAGGGCATTGGCGACGAGATCGAGGAGGAGTCGTCCCGGACGGGCCGCTCGGAGGACACCCGGTCGTTGGGGGGGTCGCTGGAGGGCGGCGAATCGGCCCGGATCGCGCCGCCATCGGCGCCGACGGTGGCGCACGACCCGACCCGCTCGCACAGCTCGCAGACGCCGGTGGAGCAGCCGCGGGCCAATCCCGCCACCGAGTGACAGGCGGCGAGCGCTTGCTCGCGCCGCCACCTACCATCGCCCCCATGTCATCGTTCCCCCCCCGTCCCCGCAAGATGCGACCGACGCCGTGGAGCGCACGATTCGCAGTGGCGATGCTCTGCGCCGGGAGCGCAGCTTTGGCGCAGGATGCGCTGCCTCTCATCACGGTCACCGCCGATGACACGGTGATCGACCGCTCCTGCCGCGTGGCGATCCCGGCGGACATCTTCATCCGCGATGTCAACGGCGACGGGGTGATCCAGATCGCGGCGGACGACATCATCGTCGAGTTCGTCGAAGGGCAGGCGGAACTGATCCAGGCGCCGGCGGGCACGCCCTGGCACACGCTCGAGGGCGTCGGCATCCGCATCGATGGCCGGCGGAACGTGACGCTGCGCGGGTCGCACACGCACCGCTTCAAGGTCGGGATCTGGGCGACCGAGGCGGATGGCCTGGTGATCGAGCGGGCCGATGTCGCCGGCGGGTATGCCGACCGGCTGCGCTCGACGCCCGAGCGCGGCGACAGCGCCGACACGCTGGAGCCGCACGCCAACGACGATGGCCAGTGGCGCAAGCGCTACGGCGCCGGCATCTGCATCGAGCGCTCCGATGATGTCACGGTGCGCGAGTGCTTCGCCCGTCGGCGGCAGAACGGGCTGATCCTCGACCGCTGCACGGGGGCGAAGGTCTACGACAACGACTTCTCGTTCCTGTCGGGGTGGGGCGTGGCCATGTGGCGCACGACCGGCGCCATCGTCAGCCGCAACGCGCTGGACTTCTGCATCCGCGGGTACGCCGAGGGGGTGTACCGGGACGGGCAGGGGTCGGCGGGGATACTCATGTTCGAGCAGTGCTCGGACAACATCATCGCCGAGAACTCGGCGACGCACTGCGGGCGGGGGCTGTGGGCGTTCGCGGGGAGCGAGGCGATCGGGCAGCGGCCGCCGGCGGACCCGATGTTCGAGTTCGCCGGCGTCGGCGGCAACGACAACCTGATCATCGGCAACGATTTTTCCTACGCGGCGATGCGCGGGGTGGATCTCACGTTCAGCTTCAACAACCGCATCATCGACAATCGGTTCGTGGAGTGCGCTGCCAGCGGCATCTGGGCCGCCTGGTCGCAGCACACCATGATCGCGCTGAACGAATTCGTGCGCAACGGGCAGCGCCCCAGCGGGCTGGAGCGCGGCGGGGTGAGCATTCCGCACGGCGCGTACAATATCATCCGCGACAACAGCTTCACGGAGAATCGCTGCGGCGTGCACCTGTGGGCCGAGGACGACGGGGCGGTCATGGACCTGCCGTGGGCCCGGGCCAACAGCGTCGGCGCCGTCGCCAACCAGGTCATCCGCAACACGTTCACCGGCGACACCGTGATGCTGCAGGTGCGCGACGTGTCGCGCACATCGATCGGGGGCAACACCGCCCAGGATGTCGGCGCCGCAGTGGACGCCACCCCCGGCGCCGAGCCGCAGGAGGTCCCCGTCACGCCCGAGCCCTACGAGCGCCCCGAGTACGAGGCCCACGGCGCCAGCGAACCGGTCGGCGCCCGGGCGGAGCGTGCCGGGCGCGACCGCATGATCATGGGCGACAGCTTCCCCTGGGACCACGGGCGGCCGATCGTCCGTCACGTCAGCGGCGGGCCGGGCGATGACGAGCAGGTGTACGAGTTGCTCGGCGCCGAAGCCCGGAGCGTCGAGGTGCTCGATGCCGAGGGGGCAGCGCCCGCGGTTGCGCAGCTCGAGATCGTCGATGGGCGCACACTCGTGCGCGTGCGCCCGGCCGAGGGGGCGGCCGGGTACGTGCCCTTCCGACTGGCGCTCGTCGGCGCTCCGGCGGATGCAGACGCCGCGGCGGGGTCCGGCTCAGGCGAGGACGGCGAGGGCGGCGCAGCCCCGGAGCGGTACGAGTGCGCCGGCGCCTTTCTGCGCGCCACCTGGCGCACGACCTTCTTCCGCTGGGATGGCCCGGATGGCGCGGCGAGCGATCCGCAGCAGGACCTGGACGCGTGGCGGGCTCGGGCGGTCGGCCCGGGCGCGGTGACGATCGATGCCCCGGTGCTGGATTTCCGCTTCGCCGGCGGCGGGCCGGGCGCCCTCGGGCCGGCGGCGCTGAAGGAGGCGGGGTTCGAGGCGGACCGCTTCGGGCTCATCGCGCGGACGCGGATCCCGCTGGCGGCGGGCGCGTGGCGGTTCACCACTGAGAGCGACGACGGGGTCCGCGTGCTGGTGGACGGGACGGCGGTGATCGAGAACTGGACGCGCCACGCCCCGGCGCGGAACACCGGTATTCTGCAGGTGGAGGCGGCGCGCGAGGTCGAGATCGTGGTCGAGCACTTCGAGGACCGGGGATACGCGGTGGTGACGCTGGAGATCGAGCCTGTGGCCCCCGCGCCCGCGACACCGCCGGCGCCTCCCGCATCCCCTGCCGGGCCACCACCGGGCTCGTGAGGGTTGTCGGCCGCGAGGCCCCCGCTACGATCCCCCCGCGGCGAGGTAGCTCAGCTGGCTAGAGCGGCGGATTCATAACCCGCAGGTCGGGAGTTCAAGTCTCCCCCTCGCCATT
>CAYMJK010000488.1:0-4748 GCA_964390535.1 uncultured Phycisphaeraceae bacterium
GGCCCGGCGCAGTCGATCCACGATCGCTCCCCAGATCTCTGCCTCCGGCCCGGCGAGCCGGTCGGCGCCGGGAAGTTCCACCCGGATCTCGCTCGCCCCCGACTCATCGGCCTCGCGCAGCGCGGCGTACAGGCGCGCCGCATATGCGCGCGCATCGGCGGGCATGCCGATCACGCCCGCTCCGCTCGCTGCTCCCAGCGCCAGCCGCACGGCGCCCGCCGGCGCCGCCCCCGAGGCCTCCGGCGCCTCGCCCAGTCGCACCCGGGCCCGCGGGGAGTAGTGGGGTCCGCGCTGGCCGGGGCTTCGCGCCGGGCCTGGCGGCGCCGCGTCGGGTTCCTCTGGGGCGATTACGGCCTCGCCGAGCGCCTCCCGCAGCGCTGCCGCCCCGATCAGCCCCGGGCGGAGGATCCGCGCCGGCCCTGTGAGGTCGACCACCGTCGACTCGATCCCGCCGCGGCAGGCGCCGCCATCCAGGATCAGGATGTCCGGAAAGGCGGCCTCCACGTGGGCGGCGGTGGTGGGGCTCACGGCGCCGGAGCGGTTGGC
The DNA here is from genome assembly GCA_964390535.1 of uncultured Phycisphaeraceae bacterium. Lineage (GTDB taxonomy): Bacteria > Planctomycetota > Phycisphaerae > Phycisphaerales > UBA1924 > CAYMJK01. Next base: position 547 of record CAYMJK010000488.1, read on the forward strand.
GCTGGGCGCTACCAGGGGTGCGCCGAAGGCGCCGATCAGTCGCAGCGCCACCGGGTGATCCGGCGCGCGCACGGCGATGGTCGGGCCGCCGGCAGTGACGATGTCGGGCACGCCGGGCGCCTTCTCCAGCACCAATGTCAGCGGGCCGGGCCAGAAGCGGTCTGCCAGCTTCGCCGCGCGCTCGGGCCAGTCGGCCACGACGGTCCGGGCCATCGGCGCCCCGTCGACGTGCACGATCAGCGGGTTCCACGCCGGGCGGCCCTTGCGCTCGAAGACGGCGCGCACGGCCGGCTCGCTGGCGGCATCGGCGCCGAGGCCGTAGACGGTTTCGGTGGGGAAGGCGACGGGGGCGCCGGCCCGCAGCGCCTCGAGGGCGCGCGCGATCCCGGCATCGTCGGGCTGGAGGATCATGGGCTCACGGGGAGATGTCGTGCGACTCCTGCTCCTCGCGCAGCAGGTCGTCGATCCAGTCCGGCTCGCGGCCCTCGACGTGGGGGACCACGAACTCGATCTGGTTGCGCTCCAGGATCGTCCCCATCGCCGCGTGAAGCTGGGCGAGGGAGATGTTGTAGTTCACGAGCGCGGCGATCTCCGCCTGCTCCGCCGCCGCGAGCAGTTCCTGGAACTGGAACTCGACGTTGAGCCGCTCGATGGTGTTGATCGCCGTCAGGTCCTTCTCCGCCAGGAAGGTGCGATAGCGCTCGGCGGCCGCGAAACGGGTGACGCGCTCCTGGGCGATGAGCTGGTAGTTCAGCAGCAGGTTCCGCAGCGCCGTCTTCACTTCCAGCACGATCTGCTGCACCGTGTTGCGATAGGCGATGCCGGCGCTGGTCCGCTCCAGCACGCGCTTGCGATACTCCGCCTCGCCGGCGCGATTGCCGATGGGCTGCTCGAAGGCGAGGCCGACCAGCCACGTGAGGAAGGAGCCGTCGTAGACGTCCTCATTGGCGCTGCCGAAGTCGTCATCCAGGCCGCTGTATCGCGCCTGCAGTCGCAGATCCAGCCGCGGCAGCCGGCCGTTGTCCGCCACGTTCTGCCGGATCGAGGTGTTGTCCAGCGAGAGGATCGCCTGCTGAAGCTCCGGCCGCTGGCGTAGCCCCGTCGTCACCGACTCGACCAGGCTGAACTGCACCGGGGCATCCACCGGGGTGTCGATCGCCACGAGCAGCGCCTCGGAGCCGAGCGTCAGGTTCGGGTCGTTGATGAGCGACTTCAACTGGTCGCTCGCCTGGCGCAACTGGTTCTGGGCCCGCAGCAGGTCCGAGCGCCGGTCCTCCACCCGCGCCCGGGCGTCGGCGACCTGGGCGCCGGTCGCCTCGCGGACGCGCCGGCCCTTCACCTCCTCACGGGTGGTGATGCCGCGGGCCAGCAGCTCGCGGAGGATCAGCAGGTTGCGCTGCGCCTGCCACACCTGCCAGTACGCCTGCTCGATCTGGGCCACCGTCAGCATCACCTGCCGCTTCAGGTCCGCGATGGCGTCGCGCTCGGCGTTGCGGTTCAGCCGGATCTGCGCCAGCGCGACATCGGATCCGAAGCCGCGCAGCAGCGGCTGATCGAGCTGCACCGTGAACGAGCTCTGGATCGCCGGGTTGGGCCGGGCGCTGGACGCCCCCGTTCCCGTCACATCCGTGAAGATCCACTCCTGCTGCACCGCGAACTGCCCCCCCGTCGGCAGCGCCTTGCGCAGGCCGATGGAGCCGGAGTAGCGGTTCCGCTCGTCCTCCGGCTCGCCGAAGGGGTTGAACGTCGTCTGCGGCTGGTGGATGTAGCTCGCGTCGACGTTCGAGAAGAGCGACCAGTCGAACGCCGCCTCCGCCGCCACCACGTCCGCCTCCCGGATCGCCGGCTGGACCCGCGCGAAACGCACCGACAGGTTCCGCTCCACGCCGGTGGCGATGGCGTCCCGCAGGGCCAGCCGGGTGATCTGCTGCGGCTGCCCGAGCAGGTCTGGCCCGACATCCAGGTCGGCCTCGTCATAGGCGGCCGGGCCGGCGAGGTTCTCGAGCTGCTCGATGTGCTCGGGTCGCAGCTCGAGGCTGTCCACCGTCGCCGAGCGGGCCGTCGTCAGCATCTGGTCGAAGTCGCGGGCCTCCGCCAGCTCGCGCAGGACCGAATCGACCAGCGAGTTCTGCAGGTCCTGGGTTCCGGAACTGCGGATCGGGTTGGAGCAGCCGCTCAGGGGTCCCAGCAGCAGGCACGCCGCCGCGGCAGGCCCTGCGAGGCCGGCCGCCGCAGCGACGAGGCCCGCCCGAGGCGCCGGCGCTGTCGGTTGCCTCCGGCAGCGCAGCATTTGCGGCAGGAGCGGGGTCACAAGATTGCGCAGACTGGGATGTCGGTTCAAAGCGTGGCGCCTCCGATCGCCGACAATATGAGCATTCAGGGCGGTGGGCTGTCGGTCGGCTGGCTTACCGACACTCCGGCGCGGCCAGCGGCGGTACACTCCGCGGCGGAAGCCCATCGACGCATCAGGATGGCGCCGGGCTTCCATCCCGAGCGCGGCCCATCGTAGCCCCGGCGCCGCCGGCGACCGGCCGCAACCCGTCGATCCGGCAAGGAAAACCGGCGAGGACGACCCGGCAGGAAAATGGAGTTTCAAGCATGGATCCCCGCGACACCCCCCAAGTCACCCCCCACGCCGCCCCCGACGACACCTGCCGCACGCGAGTCCCGGCCGGCCTCATCGCGCTGGCCCTCGCCATCGTCGCGATGATTCCCGGGCTTGCCACCGCCCAGGTTGCCGACGTCGAGCCCTACTACGTGGTCGTTCAGGCCGAGGGCGCCACCCTCCGCTCCGGCGACCTGCGCAACTATTACCCGATCGCCGCCGCCAATGTCGGCCAGGTGCTCCGCGTCGATGGGGAGGGTCGCAACTGGTACCGCGTCAGCTACCCCATCGGCGTCACCGCGCTCGTCCGCGGCGACAAGGCGGAGCTGGACCGCGGGGCGGGTGTCGTGCGCCTCACCGCCCCCGGCCGCCCGAAGGCGTGGAACCTCGAGTACGGCGTCAACGGGAGCTGGAAGGACATCCCGACGGACATGCTCGACATCGGAACCGAGTTCCCCTTCATCGAAGTCGCCACCGACCGCAACGGCGCCGCCCACTACGTGATTCAGGCGCCCCGCGTCGCCCGCGCCTTCATCGAGTCGGCCCATGTCCGGCGCGCCAGCCAGCAGGAGACCGACGCCTACCTGAAGTCGATCGGCGGCGAGGCCGCCCTGGTGGGAGCGGCCGCCGCCCGCAGCCCCGCCGGGCCGACCCAGCTCCCGCGCGGCGCCGAGACGGCCGCAGGAACGCCCGCAGGCGCTGCGCAGGCCGATCCCACTGGGATCGATCCGGTCACGGGCGAGATCACCGTCCCTGAGATCGTCATCAGCCAGGATGCCGCAACCGTCCGCGGCACCCCGGTCCCGCCGCCGGCGCCGGACCCGACTGATCGCCCGATCGCGGCCCTCAAGGAACTCGACGCGGCGTTCCAGCGCGTCCAGAGCCAGAAGGCGATCGACGCCGAGCTCGAGCCTCTCATCGCCGAGTTCGATGCCGCTTTGGAGCAGGTGAAGCCGACCACGGAGAACGAGCCCCTGCGGCTCGCGCTCGAACAGCGCATCAGCATCCTCGAGATCCGTCAGGACCTGCAGCGTCAGCTCCGGGAGGTGTCCACCGCCCGCAGCGCGATGGACGCTTCGTCGCAGGGCGTCGCCGCCGCCGCCAAGGAAGCCCAGGCGACCCGCCAGTACACGCTCGTCGGCCGGCTGGAGACCAGCGCCATCTATGATGGCGATCGGCTGCCGCTTATGTTCCGCATCCAGTCGATCGGCGAGGCCGCCCCGCGCACCCTCGGCTACATCCGTCCGAACTCCGAAACCGACCTCGATGGCAAGGTGGGCCAGTTGGTCGGCGTCATCGGCCGGGCCGCCATGGACGAGCGCCTGAAGCTCAACATCGTCAGCCCGGTCCGCGTGGACACCCTGAGCGCGACCGGAGAGGCCGAGCAGGCTGCGGTCGCCGGTCAGGGCTGAGGCCAGCCGGCTCCTACACTGCGCCTATGGCGCAGCTCACCGGCGCACAGATCGTGATGGGCAGCGGGCTCTCTGCCGCGGCAGACCCCGGCGAGGCCACGCGGCAGGCGTGCGCCGAGGCGCAGGCGGGGCTTGGGGAGTCCAGGCCGACGATCGTGCTGCTCTTCTACTGCGGGAGCCATGTC
>CAYMJK010000489.1:0-3162 GCA_964390535.1 uncultured Phycisphaeraceae bacterium
CTGGCGCTGCTGCCCGACTGCCTGGCCCGCAACCGCCATCATGGTTGCCGCTGTCATAATCGTAAGAGTTCGCCTCTGCATCTCGTTGCTCCTTCTGGAACCGTGTGGTGGAACCGTGTTTCAAACCGTGTGTCAGCGAAAAAGGGCTGCCGCGTTGCAGCCGTACAGAACTATGCCACGCCGGGCTGAAGCCCTTATGACGGGCCGGTGAATCAGGACTCACGGCGGCCTGCGCGTGGGAGGCGCCGCCCATGGCCGGAGGGGTCCTCCATGCGTGGGGCCGTATGCCCAGACTGCCACCGCGGGCGCTTCAGGCGGGTCTGCTGAGCCGCGCATCATCAATCTCTCACCGATGGCTCATGTGCGCAATGTAGAGTTGCGTTGAGTTCGAAACCCCCCACAGGACAATTCCCATGATGCGCACAATGCACAATCTCCGTCGCCTTTCGAGTCTGCTGGCCCTGCTGGCCATCGGCGGCTTCGTCGCCATCACCCCCTGCGGCTGCGACGATCCCGATGATCCGGGCGAAGCGGTCGAGGACGCCGTGGACGAAACCGGCGACGCGATCGAAGACATCGGCGACGACATCGGCTGACACACCTGATAAGCGGCGCCCCGCGCCGCGCCCGCACAAGGAGCACACAATGCTGTATTGGGCCCTCGTTTTCTTTATCGTCGCCATCGTGGCGGCAGTCTTCGGTTTCGGCGGGATCGCCGCTGGCGCCGCCTCGATCGCCAAGATTCTCTTTGTGGTTTTCCTCGTCGTCTTCCTGATCACGCTCGTGCTCGGGATGTCCCGGCGCGGCGCGAAGGTCTAGGCGGCTCGCGAGCGACACACCACCCGGCTGGTCGGCGCGGCCGATCCGCGGACGCCGCGCGGCGGCGTCCATATTTACCACCACAACTCCACGCATGAGGAGATTCCCATGACCACGACCATCACCGGGCTGTTCGAAAACGAGACCGCCGCCGTCAGCGCGATCCGGGCGTTGACGGACCGCGGCGTGTCCCAGAGCGACATCAGTGTCGTCGCGGCCGAAGGGGCCGACCAGGAGGCCTTCGGCGTCGAAACCCACTCCAAGTTGCCCGAGGGCGCCGCCATCGGCGCCGGAACGGGCGGGGCGATCGGCGCACTGATCGCCGGCTTTACCGCCGTCGGCGTGCTTGCCACCGGGGGCATCGGCGTGATCGCGGCGGGGCCCATCGTGGCGGCCCTCGCCGGGGCGGGCGCGGGAGCGACCGCGGGCGCCGGCGTGGGAGCGTTGATAGGCCTCGCGATCCCGGAGCACGAGGTGAAGCACTACGAGGAAGCGCTGGAGAAGGGCTCGGTGCTCGTCGGGGTCAATTGCGAGGACAGCGAGCAGGCCGACGCCGTCAAGGCGGTCTTCGAGGACTTCGAGGCCGAGAAGATCTCGCGGGCCTGACCGGGGCCTGTCATGCTCCGCCGGGTCGTCGTCACAGCGGTCAAGCAATTCGGCCAGGACATCGCCATGGCGCACGCCGCGGCGGTGGCCTTTTATACCGTCCTCTCGTTTGCGCCCCTGGTCCTGCTGCTCGCGACGGTGGGCGGCCTGCTGGGCAACGGCGCGCAGTATGATCTGATGAGCTTCTTCGAGCGGCAGGCGGGGCCAGGGGCGGGGGAAGTGGCCGAGGAGGTCCTCCAGACGGCGGAGCAGGACCATGCGTCCGGCTCGATATGGCAGTGGGTGATCAGCACCGGCATGCTGCTGTTCACCGCCAGCGCCGTCTTTGCGCAGCTTCAGTTGTCGATGAACCGGATCTGGAACGTCGAGGCGGCGCCCGGGCGCGGCTTGTGGAAGTGGATCCGCAAGCGGCTGATCTCCATGGGGATGATCGTGAGCGTGCTGTTCATCCTGCTCGTGGGGCTGGTGTTCTCGTCAGTGCTCGACCAGCTCGCCCCCGCGGACGCCGGCGTCGTCAGCCGCATCGTTTCCCTCCTGGTGTCGCTGATCATCTATGCGGCGCTGTTCGCGCTCGTCTACCGGATCATGCCGGATGTGAAGCTGGCGTGGCGCGATGTGGCCCTCGGGGCCGTCGTAACGGCGATCCTGTTCGCGATCGGGAAGTTCGGCATCTCCATGTACCTCGACCGCAGCAGCGTGGTGGGGAATTACGGCAGCGCCGCGGCCTCGCTGATCGCGCTGCTGATCTGGGTGTACTACTCGAGCGTCATCGTCTTCTTCGGCGCCGAACTGACCCAGGCGTACGCCGCCGAACAGGGCCGGGCGCCGGTCGCCGAGGAGCACGCCCGCCCCCGCCCCACCGGCGACACGCCCCCGCGCCCCGGCGCCGCAACCACCTGATCGCGGGTTCCAGTTTCCAGGCGCCTTTGGCAGACCGGCGGGGGCGGCCGGGTCCCTGTTCCTTGCCACTCGTCCATTGACACAGCCCGCGCTTCGGTCAACAAGCACACCCACCGCGCCCCGCCGCGGGCGTTCTCGCTGCGCCTCGCCTACTGCCGCTGCCACACCACCTTGATCGACTTCTCGTCCTCGTCGTCCACCACGAACGCGAACACCAGATCGCCGCGCTTCGTCCGCTCCCCGTCGTCGTATCGCGAGTCCGGCATCGTCTCGATGATGTATCCGGTCGAGGCGTCCATCTGCCGCGCTTCGACGAGGTCGTACAGCGCCATCCACCGCGATTCGTTGACCGTGATCTCCTGCCCGTCGATGGTCACCGTCGCGTACGAGAAGCCCAGCCGATCTTCCGGGCCGACGCCCGGCGAGAAGCGGATGATGTCCCAGCCGACATCCTCGTACCGTTCGAGATCGATGATCCGCGCGACGCCGTAAGCGACCTGCTTCGCCGCCTGCTCATCCGCCGCCGTGAACAGCGTCCAGTCCACCGACCCGCCGAAACCGGGGCCCGCCGTGCCCGCGCCTCCAGCGGCCGCTCCCGCGCCAGCCGCCCCACCCGCGCCGGCGCCCGTTCCACCGGCGCCGCCAGCTCCAGCGCCACCCGCCCCCGCCGCGCCAGCGCCCGCCCCGCCCCCTCCCCCACCCCCGCCGGGCCCACAACCGGAACCGAACATCGCCGCGCTGACAAGCAGCGCCCCGAGAGCAATTCGTGAATGCGCCATGCCCCATCCTACCGCCAACCGCCCCCCCGGTGGCGCCCGCTCCCTGTCTCCTGCCCCC
>CAYMJK010000490.1:0-2986 GCA_964390535.1 uncultured Phycisphaeraceae bacterium
CACAGAGAAGAAAGCCTCGGATTTGCTGGCTCTGCGACCTCTGTGCCTCTGTGGTGAAATTCGATCTTCGAGCTTTTTTGGGACAGTTTCAATTACAGACGCAGCAGTGCGGCGGCGACCGCCAGGTAGATGAGCAGCCCGCTGACATCCATCAGCGTGGCGACCAGCGGCGAAGAGATGGTCGCGGGGTCGAAGCCGAACCGATCGAGCACGATCGGGAACATCGACCCGCTGATGACACCCCAGATGACGATGAACTGGATCGCCCCCCCGACGGTGAGGGCGATCGCCAGCGGGGCGTCGCTCTGCGCCAGCCCGAGCGTGAGCAGCGCCAGCGCGATCCCGAAGCCCAGGGCCGCCAGCGCAGCCCCGAGGGCTGCGCCGAGGGCAAGCTCCTTGAGCAGCACCCGGCGCCAGTCGGCGGTCTCGATCTCGCGCAGGGCGAGGGCCCGCAGCACCAGCGAGGCGGCCTGGGTGCCGGTGTTGCCACCGGAGGCGATGATCATCGGGATGAACAGGATCAGCGCCGCGGTGGTCGCCAGCCGCTCCTCGAAGGCGCCGAGCACGCCGATCGTGAGCACCTGAAACCCCAGCAGCATGCAGAGCCATCCGCCGCGCTTGCGGAGCATCTCGCCGAAGCCGGTGATGATGTACGGCTTGTCGAGCGCCTCGACGGCGGCCATCTTGTGGATGTCCTCGGTCGCCTCCTCCTCGACGACATCGGCGACATCGTCGATGGTGACGATGCCCAGCAGCGCGCCGGCGCTGTCGAGCACCGGCAGGGCCGTCCGGTCGTAGTCGAGCATCTTGTGAACGGCGTCCTCACGGTCGGCCGTGGCCGAGAGCGCGAGGAACTGGCGGTCCATGATCGATTCGATGGTCGCATCCGGGTCGGCGAGGAGGATCTGGCGGATGTGCAGATCGTCGAGCAGCTTGCGCCGGTCGTCGGTGACGTAGATCCAGTGGATGGTCTCGGCGTCGCGCCCGTAGCGGCGGATGTGGTCGATGGCGCGGGCGAGGGTCCACTCCGGGCGGACGCGGACGTAGTCGGGCGTCATGAGGCGGCCGACCGACTCGTCGGGGTAGCCCAGGATCTGCTGGGTGACCAGCCGCGTCTGCGGGCTCATCTTCTCGACCAGCAGGGCGGCGACGGCGGGGGGGAGCTCGTCCAGCAGGGCGGCCCGGTCGTCGTGGTCCATGGCCTCGACGAGGCGGAGGGCGCTTTCGCCGAGCTGGCCGATCAGGGCCTCCTGCCGGTCGCTCTCCATGTGGCTGAAGGCCTCGCCCGCGGCATCCCGGGGCATGAGTCGGAAGGCGACGGCGGCGTCGGCGGGGGCCAGCTCGGAGAGGATCTCGGCGACGTCGAAGGTGGGGAGCTCCTTGAGGGCGGACCGGACATCGCGGTACTGCTTCTCGCGGATCAGCTCACGCAGGTCGGGCTCGAGGAGCTGGGCGGTGGGGTTGGTCACAGAGGATCAGAGACCCGGAATCCTCCCGGGGCAAGCCGCCGGAAGCGAACCGCCGGGCGCCCGCCCCCCGTCCCGTCCCGGCGCCTACCGCCCCCCCTCGCTCTGGCCCTCGATGATCCCGAGCTGGCGGTACTTCTCCCTGTACTTGTCGCGCAGCTTGGTCTGCTTGTTGCTCAGGTCGATCTCGCGGCCCTGGATGAAGGCGCGCTGCACCGTCGTGCGCACCTGGATCGGGCTGCCGTCGGTGATGATCAGCGTCGCGTCCTTGCCCGGCTCGATCGAGCCGAGGCGATCGGCGACGCCGAGGGCGCGGGCGGCGTTGATCGTCATGCCGCGGATGGCGGCGTCCTCATCCAGCCCGTAGCCGACGGCCATGCCCGCCTCGTGCGGCAGGTTGCGCTCGTTGCCATCGCGCTCGCTGCCGGAGAGGCACCACGTGACGCCGGCGGCCTCCAGCCGCGCCGGGAGCGTGTAGCGGGCGTCGTACGCGGAGTCGGCCCGCTTGGGAAAGCCGTGCGTGCCCTCCACGATCACCGGCACATCGTGCTCGACGAGCAGCCGGGCGACCAGCGGGGCATCCGTGCCGCCGACGATCACGGGCTTCAGTCCGCGCCCGACCGCCCACGAAACGCTCGCCTGAATCTGGTCGATGTCGTCGGCCATGATGAAGACCGGCTCCTGCTCGCCGGCCGGCCGGCCGGGCGCCGCGGGCAGGATGTCGCGCATGGCTTCGAAGCGGAGATCCTCGGGCGCGTTCGGATCGGCTGCGCGCGCGGCGAGATACGCCTCAGCGGTGTCGAAGAAACTGTCAATCTCCTCGATCTGCTCGAAGGGCGGTCCGTCCGCTCCGCCGCCGCGGAACCCGCGCCAGCCGCGCCCGCTCGAGCTTGGCCAGTCGATCACCAGGCCGGCGGCATCATCGACGGCCATGTCTTCCCAGGTCCAGCCGTCGAGTTGGAGCACGCTGGCGCGCCCCGGGATGGTCCCGCCGGTGGGGAAGGTCCCGGCGACGAGGATGCCGCCGGTGCGGGCGACAGGGATCAGCGTCGAGTCGGGGTTGACGCTCACCGCGGCGCGCACCTCCGGCGTCATGTCGCCGATTTCGTTCGAATCCTGCGTGTCGCGCAGCGAGCTGATCTCGGTGTTGCCGAGCTGGCTGATCGGGAAGATCAGGCCGGGGTAGATGCGCAGGCCGGTGGCGTCGACGACCTGGGCGCGGGCGTCGAATGCGCGGGCGCCCTCGCCAACCTCGGTGATGCGGCCCTCCTCGATGAGGATGTACCCGTTCTCGATCACCTCGGCGCCGGTGTGAATGGCGCCACCGACGATGGCGATCGGTCCATCCTGCGGCGGGGCGGCGTGGGTGAGGTCCTGTGCCGGGGCTGCGGCGGCAGCGCCGGCGAGCGCGCAGTTGGTGAGAATGCGTTTCATCGGAGGCCCTCCAGTTCGTGCAGCACGCCGCAGCCGCCGCAGACGGCCGAGGCCGGCACGACGCCGCTGGTCTCATCGCGGGTGAA
>CAYMJK010000491.1:0-5990 GCA_964390535.1 uncultured Phycisphaeraceae bacterium
CGATATCGCGCTCGATCACGCCCTTGCCGATGTGCATGGCGCCGGGCATGCGCCCGCGGCCGAACTCGCTCTCCTCGCGCACATCCACGAGATGAAACGTCTCCCCGGCATCCAGCTTGCGTTTGACGTCGGCGACGGTCAGCTCGCGGACGCGTGAACGGGCGTCATCGACGATCTTCAGAAATTGCGGCGGGTGGTCCATGGCGCATCGTACCCGGGGGGCGCCCGATAGGACCCATAGGTCCTGTCGCCCTTCAGCCCCTTACCCCCGGCACTCCCGGCACACCCCATACAGCGTCAGCTCGTGCGCGCGCACCTCGAACCCCCGCGGCGCCAGCTCCGACAGATCGCCCGGGCACCCGGCGATGTCGAACAGCCGGTCGCAGCGCCGGCAGTGAAAATGATGATGGTGCTCCTCGGCCAGCGAACGGTGTTCGTAGCGCGCCGGCTCGCCGGGCAACTGCACTGCGACGATCTGTCCGCTCTCCTCCATCTGCCGCAGCGCCCGGTAGACGGTGGCCATCCCCAAGGACGGCGCCTCCGGCCGGGCCAGATCGAGCACCTCCGGCGGCGCAAGCGGCCTGCGGGCCCGCTCGAAGGCGCCCACGATCGCCTGGCGCTGGCGCGTCAGCCGCTCCACGCTGAGTTCCCGTTGGCGATCGCAGCGGCCATGCCCGCGACGATCACTCGTCGTCGTCGGCGGCCCGCACGGTCCGCGGCATCCGCTCCAGCACGTTGTCGATCAGGCCGTAATCAAGCATCTCCTGGTCGTCGAGCCACTTGTTGCGGTCGCAGTCCTTGGCGATGCGCTCGACCGGCTGGCCCGTGGCGTCGGCGTAGATCTTGTAGATCCGCTCGCGCAGGCGGATGATCTCCTTCGCCTCGATCTCCAGGTCCGTCGCCTGCCCCTCCATGATCCCGCCGACCAGCGGCTGGTGCATGAGGTTGCGGCTGTTGCGCAGGGCATAGCGCTTGCCCTTGGTCCCCGCCGCCGCGAGCACCGAGCCCATGCTCGCCGCCTGCCCGATGACATACGTGCAGACATCCGGCTCGATGAAGCCCATCGTGTCCAGGATGCCAAGCCCCGCCGTCACGCTCCCGCCCGGCGAGTTGATGTACATGTGCACATCGCTCTTGTGGTCCTCGTTGGCGAGGAACAGGAGCTGTGCCACGACGAGGTTGGCCACCTCGTCGTTGATCCCGCCCCCCACGAAGATGATGCGGTCCTTCAGCAGCCGCGAATAGATGTCGTACGACCGTTCCCCGCGGCCGGTCTTCTCGATGACGATGGGAACCAGGTAGCTCATGTTCAGCCTCGTGATCTCGGGCCTCGGGCCCGCTGGCCAGTCAGACGGACGGAGTCTTCTTGATGTCACCCTCGCTCAGCACTTCGTCGACGAGGCCGTACGCCTTCGCCTCCTGCGCCGAGAAGTACTTGTCGCGCTCGCTGTCTTCGATGACCTGCTCGATCGGCTGCCCGGTGTGGTGCGCCAGGATCTCGTTCAGCGTCCGCTTGCTCTTGATGATCTGTTCGGCCTGCAGCCGGATGTCCTCCGCCTGCCCCGTGATCCCCCCGTACGGCTGGTGGATCATCACCTTGGCGTGCGGCAGGATGAACCGCTTGCCCTTCTCCCCGGCCGTCAGGAGGACCGCCCCGCCGCTGTACGCCCGCCCGATGCAGTAGGTCGCCACCGGGCTGGTGAGGAACCGCATGGTGTCGTACAGCCCCAGCGTGTCGTCCACCGCCCCCCCCGGGGAGTTGATGTAGAAGTTGATCTCCTGCCCCCGCTTCTGGTTCTCCAGGTACAGCATCTGCATCATCACCCGCGCTGCCGACGCGTGGTTGATCTCACCAATCAGGAAGACCACGCGGTTCTCGAGCAGCAGCTCGTCGATCGTCATCTCGCGGGTGCGCTGGTAGGTCACGGCCGAGGCGGGCATCTCTGAATCCTTCCGCAAGAGGCCCCCGCGGAGCGGGCCTGTGGTCATCGCGGCCGCGCCGGGTTATCGCCCCTTGCGGCGTCGGGGCATTCTAAGCCCCGGCGGGACCCGCCGCCGCGGGCCTGCCGGCCTCCATCGGTCAGAAATGGCGCCGGGTTGGGTCCCAATCCCCCTCCATCTCCACTGTTGCTCCACACCGCCGCGCCCCGTACGATGCCCGTCCCCGATGACCCGGCGCTGCGGCTGGGGACGCGGGAACCGCCGGGACCCAACTGCCGTGTCTACCGCCATCATCAGCGACATTCACGGCAACGCCGAGGCCCTGCGCAGGGTTCTGGCCGACATCGAATCCCGCGGCATCGAGCGCATCATCTGCCTTGGCGACATCGTCGGCTACGGCCCCGACCCCCTCGAGTGCGTCGACCTCGTCGCCGAGGCCTGCGACTGGGCCCTCATGGGCAACCACGACTTCGGTGTCCTCTACGAGCCGACCAACTTCAACCCGGGGGCGGCTTCGGCGGCGTACTGGACCCGCGACCAGTTCGACGCCGAGCCCGATGAGGCCCGGCGGGCGGAGCGCTACGAGTTTCTCGGCCGCCTCCGCGTCCGCGTCGTCGAGCCCGGCCCCGGCGGCGGCCCGACCATCCTCGCCGTCCACGGCTCCCCGCGCCGGCCCATCAACGAGTACATCTTCGAGGATGACACCCGCACCGCCCCGGAGAAGATGGAGTCGATCTTCGAGCGCATCGAGCGCGTCTGCCTCGTCGGCCACACCCATGTCCCCGGCGTCTTCACCGACGAGCCCGACTTCTACCCCCCGCCCGAACTCGGCGAGCGCGGCTACACCTTCAACGAGGAAGAGAAGGTCATCGTCAACGTCGGCTCCGTCGGCCAGCCCCGCGATGGCGACCCCCGCGCCTGCTACGCCATTCTGCACCCGGACCGCATCGAGTTCGTCCGCATCGAGTACGACATCGAGGTGACGGCGAAGAAGATCCACGCGATCGAGGAGCTGAGCGACTGGCTGGGGGATCGGCTGTACGAGGGGCGGTGACGCCGTGGGCGGCGTCGAAATCATCATTCTTGCGGGCCTGGTGGCCATCATCGTCTCGATGGAGCGCATCCGATCGCCAGTCGCTCGGTGCGGCAAGTGCGGCTACGACCTGACAGGCCTGGACTGCGGCAGCATCTGCCCGGAGTGCGGCGCCGGGCCTGAACACCGCGCGAGTGAAACCGTCTCCAGACGCCTGAATCCTGCGCGGCTCGGCGCGGGGCTTCTCGGCGCGGCACTACCGTTTGCCGCGACGCCGGCGCTGCTGGCCGCGCTCTGGTACGGGTACACCGTGGCGGGCCCGTGGGATCATGCGGTGGCCCGCGAACAGATTGCGCAGGATCTTGGCTCCGACACCTGGTGGCGCGTCTTCATGGTGTTCGCATGGGCGGGGCTGGCGCTGGCAATTCTGGCGCGGTGGCGCCCGCTGCGCGAGATCCTGGCGCTGGGCGCCGGCGCGATTGCCGGGGGCGCGCTGCCGGTGGCGCTGCTGATTGTGCAGGCGGAGGGCCGCGAACCGATCTGGTCGGTCGCGAGAACGCCGCTCTGGCTGGCCGCAGCGCCAGGCGTCGCCACCGGGGCGCTGCTCACCGCGGCGGCGCTGCGGTTGCGCTGCTGCCTGCGGCGTTCACGAGCGCCGTCGCGAAGCGACAGCGAGGGCGCGTGAGTCAGAGTTCCAGCATCAGCCGCTGCGGGTCCTCGATCGCTTCTTTCACCTTCACCAGGAACGTCACCGCCTCGGCGCCGTCGATCACGCGGTGGTCGTAGCTCAGCGCCAGGTACATCATCGGGCGCAGGGCCACCTGGCCCGGCTTGTCCGGGTCCTCGACGGCGCGGTTCTTGATCGCGTGCATGCCGAGGATGGCCGACTGCGGCGGGTTGAGGATGGGCGTGCTGCTCAGCGAGCCGAAGACGCCGCCGTTGGTGATCGTGAAGGTGCCGCCGGTGATCTCGTCCAGCGTGAGCTTGCCCTCGCGGGCCCGCCCGCCGAAATCCTTCACCGCCGCCTCGATGCCGGCGAAGCTCATCCGCTCGGCGCTGCGCAGCACCGGCACCACCAGCCCCTTGGGGCCGGCGACCGCGATGGCGACATCGCAGTAGTCGTGATACTCCAGGGCCGGCTTGCCCTCATCATCCACGAGGAAGGCGTTGACCTTCGGGATCTGGCGAAGCGCCAGACACGCCGCCTTGATGAAGAAGCTCATGAACCCGAGGCCGACGCCGTGCTTCTCCTGGAACGACTCCTTGTACCGCTTGCGCAGGGCCATGACGGCCGTCATGTCGCACTCGTTGAAGGTCGTGAGCATCGCCGCGGTCTGCTGGGCCTCGACCAGGCGTGTCGCGATCCGCTGGCGGAGCGGGCTCATGCGCTCGCGCCGGCTCGTGCGCGCGCCGGCGGCGTCACTCGCGGCAGCGCCTGCCGAGCCCCCGCCTGGGGCCCCCTGCCGGTCGCCGGCGGATTTCAGATAGGCCAGCACATCCTGCTCGCGGATGCGCCCGGCGGCGCCGGTGGGCTTCACCTGGGCGAGATCCACACCCTGATCCTCGGCGATCTTGCGGGCCAGCGGCGTCGCGTGCAGGGCGCCGTTGGGCTGATCGGCCGGCGTCGGCTGCGGCCGCTGCGGCATGGGGATGGCGGTCTCGGTGGCGGTGGCGGTCGGCTGGGCCGCCTCGGCCTTCCCCGCCTGCTTCTGCGCTTTGGCGGGGGCCTTGGCGGCGGCCTTGGCGGGGGCGGACTGCCGGGCTTCGCCCTTTGCATCGCTCTTGGCGGCCGGGGCTTCGCCCTCGGCGATCGTGCCGACCGTGGAGCCCACCTCGACCTCATCCCCCTCGGCAGCAGCGTGGGAGAGCACGCCCGCGGCGGGGGCGGGCACCTCCATGGTCACCTTGTCGGTCTCGAGTTCGAGCACGGCCTCGTCGCGCTCGACATAGTCGCCATCGGCCTTCAGCCAGGCGGCGATGACGCCGCTGGTGACCGACTCGCCAACCTCGGGGATCTTGATCTCGGTCGCCAAGTGCGCTCCTCAGCTCAGGCGGACACGGCTCTGGGCGCCGGGTGGGCCATCTCGCCATTGACTTTACCCGGCGGCTGCGGGCTCGGGAGGGCGCCGACGGCCCGCGCGACGATGGATTCCTGCTCGGCCTTGTGCCGCGTCTTGGAGCCGGTGGCCGGGGACGAGCTCGACTCGCGCCCGACATACTCGACCCGCTCCACGCCCATCGCCTCACGCAACCGGTCTGCCATGTACAGGAACGCCCCGGTGTTGCGCGGCTCCTCCTGGGCCCAGGTGATGCGCTTGGCGCCCGGATAGCGGTCCATGACCTCGCGCAGCCGGTCCACGTGCAGCGGGTACAACTGCTCGACGCGGATGATCGCCAGGTCGCCGGCGTCGATCTCGTCGCGCCGCTCGGCAAGCTCGAAGTAGAGCTTGCCCGTGCACAGGGCGAGGCGGCGGACCTTCTTCGGGTCGCGCTTCGGCTCGGCGCCCGGCCCGAATGCAGGGTCGTCGATGATCTCCTGGAAGCCGCCGCTCGTCAACTCGTCCACCCGGCTCGTGTTCTTGCGCAGCAGGCTCTTGGGCGTCATCACCACCAGCGGCTTGCGGAAGTTGCGGTGCAACTGGCGCCGGAGCAGATGGAAGATCTGCGCCCCCGTCGTCGGGTACACCACCTGCATGTTGTTGTTGCCGCAGAGCTGCAGGAAGCGCTCGATACGGGCCGAGGAGTGCTCCGGCCCGGCCCCCTCGTACCCGTGCGGGAGCAGGAGCACCAGCCCGGACCAGCGGTCCCACTTCATCTCTGCGGAGGCCATGAACTGGTCGATGATCACCTGGGCGCCGTTGGCGAAGTCGCCGAACTGCGCCTCCCAGCAGACCAGCATGTCCGGATCGGCCAGCGAATACCCGTACTCGAAGCCGACCACCGCCTGCTCCGAGAGCGGGCTGTCATAGATGCAGAACTTCGCCTGCGCCCGCGGGCCCTCCGCCGGCTGCTCCCC
>CAYMJK010000492.1:0-3862 GCA_964390535.1 uncultured Phycisphaeraceae bacterium
TGCTGCTCCGCCTTCGCCGCGGCCGCCTCCTCGCGGGCGAGGCGCCGCGCCAGCAGTTCCATGTCGACGCTGTCGTACAGAAGCAGCGTGTTCTGCGTCATGCTGTTGGCAAAGCCGGCGCCCTGAATGATGCCGAACGTCAGCCCCAGCGCCGAGGGAACCAGCACCACCAGCACCAGCGCGGCCAGAATCGCCGACACCGCCCCGCGCCGCTGCATGCCCCACCGGCGCATCAGCCACTGGATCACCGGCTCCAGCAGATACGCAAACAGCACCGCCAGCAGCAGCGGCACCGTCACGATGCTCAGCTTCGACCCGAGCCAGAACAGCCCGACCACGGCGAGGATCGCCAGGATGTCCCGCACCGGCTGGACTTCCCAGAGGTGACGGTCGAGCCAGACCGGGCGCACGGGCTCGGCCCGCTCGTGCTCGGGCGCGTGCGACCCCGGGGGCGGCGTCTGCGGCGGCTCTGGTGGCTCGGGCGCCATGGGCGGAGGGTACCGCCGCGTGGGGCCCCGGGTGGCCCGCCGCTCCGCGGCGGGTGTCGGAAGCCGGTTGAGGATTCAAAGGACGGCTTTCCGCGGCTGGACCGGGGTTGCGGAGGGAAGGAAGGGGGGACCGACCCGCCGCGGAGCGGGGGGCCAGCCAGAACTCAGTTGTCGCTGGGCTGGGCGAAGGCCTCGTCGAAGTCGTAGACGTTCTGGAAATCCTCGACTCGGTCGTGCTCGCTGGGACGGACGGCGCCGGCCTCGACGAGCGTGAAGATCATCCGGCCGAAATCCTCGGTGCGGCGGACGCCCCAGCGGTTGAGGACGGTCTTGGCGAGCATGCCGTAGCGATGGATGGCGTAGTCGCGCAGGCCCAGGCAGAGCTGCTGGCCGCTGACGTGGCGGCCGGCGTCCGGGGCGCCGTGGACCATCTTCACGGTGTGATCGAGGCCGCCTCGGATGAAAGCGACCACCTCATGGGCGTAGGGGCCGGCCTCCCGCCGGATCACCTCCCACTTGACATCCATCTGCTGCTGCTCGGGCATTCATGAAACTCCGCGCCACGGGGGGAATGGAGGGCCGTGAGACCCTACGCAAACCGGGCGCCATGGATTGTATTCCCCATTCTTCCGGCGGTTTCAAACCCTGACACTCACGTGTCGATTTTCCGCCAACATGAAACGGAGGGGCCGCGCGGCCCACGCTCCTGCGTAATCCACGCCGATCCGTGGGGCCGTGCGGATGAAAGCCTCGGGCGCCGCGGGGGCCGGCTCGACCCAGAGGCCGCGGGCGCCGGCGAAATCGTGGCCATCGAGCCTGCGGTCAAGCCCGAAGGCCTCGCAGAGCTTCGCGGGGCCGCTGCACAGATCGTGGGCCTGAAGCGGCGGGAGGTCGCCGCGGGCGCGCGAGCGGCCGCGCCTGCCGCGGAGGCGCCGGCGGCGCATGGTCTGGATCCCCTCGACGGGCTCGGCAGCGCGGATGAGCACGGCGACGGGCTCGCCCTCGGCGCCGGCGACGATGTTGAAGCAGTGGTGCATGCCGTAGGTGAAGTAGATGTAGGCGGTCCCGGGGGGGCCGTACATGCTCTCGTTGCGGGCCGTGCGCCGGCCGCGATAGCTGTGGGCCGCGGCATCCTCGACGCCCAGATAGGCCTCGGTCTCGACGATGATGGCGGCAAGGCGGCGCCCCCTGACCTCCCGCACCAGCGTGCACCCGAGCAGCCGCCGGGCAAGCGTGACCGAATCGACGCTGTAGAAGTCACGGTCAGCGGGCTTCGGCATGGCAGCACGTTACGCAGAAGAAACTTCACCACAGAGGCACAGAGGTTACAGAGAAGAAAAGAGCTTGGCCTCCTCTGTGCCCTGTCTGGGCCCTCTGTGTCTCTGTGGTGATCTTCCGGCCCTTCGCGCGGTTACGCATACGCATGCAAGCCGGGCAGCAGCAGGTTCACGCCGAAGTACGTCCAGATCATCATGATGAAGCCGACGATGCTCAGGATCGCGGTGACGAGGCCCTTGCGCTGCGGCGCCGCGATGCGCACGTGGATCACGATCAGGTAGATGATCCATGTGATGAGCGCCCAGGTCTCCTTCGGGTCGAAGGCCCACCAGCGCCCCCACGAGTGATCCGCCCACCACGCCCCGAGAAGGATGCCCACGCCGAGCGTCCAGAACGCGAGCTGCAGCAGCGTGAGCTGCGCCGTGTCCAGGTCGGCGAGCAGCCGGGCCCGCGTCGGGCGGCGATCCCCATCCTCGTTCAGCGACGCCGCGGCGGCCTCCAGCATGATCCCCGAGCCAGCGCCCGGACTGCCGCTCCCCGCTCTCTGATCTCCGATCTCTGCTCTCTGATCTCTGCTCTCCGTCCCGCGCGCCCCGAAGTGCGCCGCCAGGTAGAAGAGGCTCGCGATGAAGCCCAGCGAGATCAGGCCGTAGCTGGCGAGCACGGTGGTCACGTGATACTTGAGCAGCACGCTGGTGTTCAGGATCGCCGCCTCCCGCCCGATCTCCTTCCCGGGGATCCCCGTCTGCGTCGCCGCGGTGAGCACGAGGAAGCCGACCGCGGCGGCCGCCGCGCCGAACAGCCACTGGCGTCGGAAGGCCATCAGGGCGCTGGCGACGATCGCGGCGAAGAAGCTCAGCCCGGTCATGGACTCGAACTGGTTCTGAATCGCCAGCCGCTCGGCAAGCATCGAGCGCGTGATGAACCCGAACCCGTGGAACCCCAGGGCCGCGATGAGCAGCGCGACGCCGAACCACGCGAAAGCCCGCCGCCCGGTCCCGAACGCGAGCACAAGCGTCACGAACGAGCCGAGATAGAGCCACATGCCCCAGTCGAACGGCTTGAGCTGGTTGTAGGTGAGTTCGAGCTGTCGCTTCGAGCCAGGATACACCTCCGGGTTGATCTGCGCCAGGGCCGCGGCGAGTTCCCGGGCGGCGCTGCTCGCGACGGCGGCGTCGCGGGCCCGCCACGCTGCGCCGAGCGCAAGCGCTGCAGCGCGGGCCGGATGACCCTCTGGGAGCGCCGAGAGGTGGCGGTACGGCTGATCGGGCGCCGCCGGCGGGACCAGCAGCAGGTTGGCGCTGCTGAACTGGTAGGCGTCGATGGCGAGGCCCATCGAGTTCAGCGCCTGGCGGTAGGGATCCTCGAAGCGTGTCTCCTGAATGACCGGGGCGTACTGCAGCGCCATCAACGGCGTGATGCGGGCGAAGCGCAACCATCGCTTCTGGCGGTCCTCCTCATCGAACGCCATCTCGAGGATCTCGCGCCGCATCGGCAGGTACTCGACCGCGATGAGCGGACGATCCGCGTAGTACGCAGGATCGATGATGACATCGAGCAGGGTGAACAGCGGGTCGTGGTTGTGATGGTCGAGGCCATCATCCCCGGAGATCGGGTCGGCGTAGCGGCTGCGCCCGGTGAGCATGCGCACGCTCTCGCGCGCGAGGGTGTCGAGGATCTTGATGCGCCCGGCATGGCTGACGGCGACATCGCGCAGCGGGGCCAGATCGACCTGCCGGGCGAATTCGAGCTTGGCCCGGGCGGCGCCGACGGCGTCCGTCTCGACGGCCTCGGCGAGCTGCGCGTGCGTCCAGGTATCCGGCTCGCTGAGCAGGCGCGTGAGCCGGGCGAGGTCGGCGGGGCCGAAGGGGTTGGGGATTTCGCGCCCGGCGTCGGTGATGCGGTCGGCCTCGGGGTGCGCATTGCCGGCGGGGGGCGTCTGCGCGCGCGCCTGCAGCGCGGGGAGGGCGGCAATGGCGAGGATGATCGCGGCCAGCGCCATCCTGAACGGGGCTCGGATCATGAGCGGGCTCCTGCCGCATCGAGCGCGGCGGTGGAGGTGGTCGAGGGTGATTCGGTGGCGCCGGCGCCGCCTC
>CAYMJK010000493.1:0-7942 GCA_964390535.1 uncultured Phycisphaeraceae bacterium
GCATTCTGCAGATGGGGCCGGCGGTGCAGGAGCGCCAGCTCTTCAATCTCGGGCAGGCGAAGAAGTTCATGCAGACCATGCTGCACGCCGGCAGCGTGAAGGAACTGCTGGAGGCGGACAAGACTACCAGCCTCCGCGGCATGTTCTACAAGAGCCTGCACACGATCCAGGGGACGAAGGAAAAGACGTTCGAGAACCAGACCGAGAGCGACGCCATCCTCGAGGATCTGGAGGTCTCGCTGGGGTCGCTCCGCGAAGAGCTGCACATCTTCGCCAAGAAACGCGGCACGATGGTCGGCAACATCACCGTCATCGACAACGGTGACGAGATCGACTGCCGGCGGATGGGCTCGGGCGGGTACGCCATCCCGAGCATCTGCGAGCCCGATGTCATCGAGCTGCGCAATGTCGATGCCGACTTCGTGCTGCACGTCGAGAAGGACACGGTCTGGCAGCGATTCAATGAAGACAAGTTCTGGCGGCAGCACAACTGCATCCTCACCGAGGGCAGCGGCCAGCCCCCGCGCGGCGTGCGCCGCCTGCTGCACCGGCTGAACAAGGAGCACGGCCTGCCCATCATCTGCCTGCTCGACTGCGACCCGTGGGGGCACTACATCTACAGCGTGATTAAGCAGGGCTCGATATCACTGGCGTTCGAGAGCGAGCGGCTGGCGATCCCGGATGCGAAGTTCCTCGGGATCCGCGCCGGTGACTACCAGGAGCACGATCTGGGCGAGGATGTGCAGATCGAACTCGGCGAGCGCGACATCACCCGGGCGCGGCAGATCAGCGAGTACCCATGGTTCAAGGAGAACCGCGCCTGGCAGCGCGAGATCGACCGGATGCTCAAGAACGGCTTCAAGATGGAAGTGGAAAGCCTCATCACCAAGGGCATCAGCTACATCACCGAGGACTACGTGCCGCGGAAGCTGGCGGATGAAGACTGGCTGGCGTGAGGGGGAAGAGAGAGAGATCAGAGAGCAGAGGATTCACCACAGAGGCACAGAGGGCACAGAGAAAAGGAATCTGACGATCCGACTCTGTGACCTCTGTGTCTCTGTGGTGAAGCTGCTGACGCTGCGACCCGCCGCTCAGTCGAGCAGTTCGTCCGGCGCAACGCTGGCCGCGGCGGGCATGTAGCGGCGGGCACGGGAGACGGTGTCGCTGCTGGGGATGCGGTCGCCATCGAGCCGGTAGCGCTGGATCTTGCCATCCTTGCAGAGGCGGGCGAGCGCCTGGTTGAGCGAGCTCTTGAGCGAGCGGGCCGAGGCGCTGGACTCATACCCCACGATGCCGAGGGCGTCGATGATCTCGTCGGTGGTCAGCGGCTCGTTGTAGCGCTCCAGCGTCCAGACCTCCAGGATGGCGTCGGCGATCGAGCGGCGCCCCCCCTTGCCCCCCTTGCGCCGGTGGGCGCCGTTGTGCACGGGCGCCTGGCGGCTGGGGCGGGACGAGATCTCCTGGGCGGGCTTGCCGCTGACGAGCCCGCTGAAGGACTCCAGCCGCTTGCGCTGCTCGCTCAGGAGGGCGTTGGCGCGCTGCTTGATGTCGGCGACGCGGCGCTCGACCTCGTCGGCAACGGCCTTGTACTCGGCCCGGGCCTCGCGCTCGCGGACGCGCTCGGCCTCGATGCGGCTGGTGACCGTCTCGAGTTCCTGAATGATCTCGATCGTCGTCATCTCGGTGGCGGAGGCGCCGCCGCTCTCAACTCTTTCGGCCTGATCCAGCATGGGTGATCCTGTCCTGTGAGGCCCGCTTTGCAATGTTCTGCATCGGGATCTGTCTTCGGGGTTCGGTTCGGCTGCGGGGTCGGCGCCGCAACGCCGGTAGAAGAGCCTGCAAGGCTTCTGTTCGGGCTCCGCGACTGTGGTTGCGCATCGCACGAACGACGTTGCTTCGCACGGGTCCATTGTAGTCGCAGGGGCCGGGCATTCCAGAGGCATCCCGGGGCGGGGGAGGGCCGTATCATGGTGCGGAGCGGGCCAGGGGTGGCGTCGCCCGCCTCGAGAAGGAGGCATGTTTCGATGCCACAAGCATTTACGTATCCGGCCCGGCGGACTGGCAAATCGCAGCGGGGGGCGGGGCCGCGGCAGCGCGGCTTCACCATGATCGAGCTCCTGGTGGTGGTGGGGATTATTGCGGTCCTCATCGCGATTCTCGTGCTCGTCGGCGGGCGGGTCGCGGGCACCGGGAAGCAGAGTTCTGCGCTCAGTGTGATCAAGGCGCTGGACTCGGCGATGGGGGCGGTGACCCAGGAACGCGGGCGGCTGCCGCGGCCGGTGGCCCGGGATCCGCGGTCGAGCGGGTCACGGCAGCACTACTGGCCGGTTGCAGATGGATCGTGGGACGATGACGCGAACGCCGAGGTGATCAACTCCGGCGCATGGTTCCTCCAGCTTGCCTCGGAGGTCCCCGGCGCCGCGGATCTCAAGGGCCTGGACCCGCAACTGTTGCGGCCGCACAGCCCGACGCCGGAAACAGCCATCTCCAGCTCCCCGGACGACACGCAGCCAGAGCTCGCCACACCGTTCGACGGCTGGGGCAACCCGATCCGGTTCGTTCATCCGACCTTCGATGGCGTCAGCCGTTCGCAGCCCTGGGATGTCCGTGACCAAGCGGTGCTCGGCGAACCGCCCAATGGCGGCGAGTGGGCCATCGACGAGGTCTACCGCGTCGCCGACGTCAACAGCCCCGGCGAGGTCAACCGGCTCAACGCCGACGGCGGGTTCGCTCCGGGCAACCAGCCGTACTTCTACTCGGCCGGGCCGGATGGCAAGGTGGGGGTGGTGCTGGACAACGGAGAGGTCGTCGAGGACTTCAACGCCGACAACATCTACGCCGCCGTGCCGGAGTTCGACCGCGAGACGCCCTGAGCCGGGGGCCGCGGGGCCCTGCGGGGGGCGGAGTGGCGAGGTCGATCGATTTTCCGGCGGGCGGCCGCCCGGGGCTCGCCGGTCTGCCGCGGCACGGCCTAGTATCCGGCCACCAGCGGGGTGTAGCGCAGCTTGGTAGCGCGTCTCGTTCGGGACGAGAAGGTCGTAGGTTCAAATCCTATCACCCCGACTTTCAGGCCCTTCGACGAGATGTCGAAGGGCTTTTTCGTTGTGGGGTAGGGTCGGGGAGCGACGCCACGCTGGTCCTGCCGTCCGCCGGCGGCTGCCTCTCGCCCCTCACCCCCGCCTCACCCGCGGGACCGGTTCTTCCACCAGAAGAAGACCTGCGCGAACAGGCCCGGCTGGCGCATGGTGCGGAGGCCACCGGCGACCCCCTTTGGCAGTTCGTCGCGCTGGGCCTGGGCCTTGGCGTTCTTCGCCAGGGCGGCGCCGAGCCGGGCCTGCGGGTCGCCGGTCCGGCCGCTGTACTTCTCGTAGATCCGCGGGTCGATGGTCATGGCGGGCTCCTGATTTGGCGGCAGTCTACCGGAGACGGGCGGCTGCCGCAAGGGGCATAGCCTGCGGGGAAGGGGGCGCCGCGGCCGGCCCGGGGAGCACGTGCGATGAAGGCGACGAACAGGACCATCCCGGAGTACAACAAGGCCCAGGAGGCCGAAGACAGGGCCATCTGTGACCTTCTGAAGCGGGAGATCGACAAGATCCTGCCGAAGGCCGAGAGCAGGATCTGGCACGGAGGCCCGGTGTGGTTCCTGGATGGCAACCCCGTCGTCGGGTACCACAAGCTCAAGGGCTGCGTGCGGCTGCTCTTCTGGAGCGGGCAGTCGTTCGAGGAGGAGGGCCTGGCGCCGGAGGGAACGTTCAAGGCCGCCGAGGCGCGATACACGCTGGCCAGCGAGATCAGGGTGACCCACCTGCGGCGGTGGCTGGCGAAGTCGAAGCGGATTCAGTGGGACTACAAGAACATCGTGAAGAGGAAGGGGAAGCTCGAGCGGCTGAAGTGACGCGGTTCGAGTCCCCGGAGAGGGCAAAATGGCGAAAACCTTCGGCGACTTCGATATGTCCGACTTCTGGGAGGTCTCCGAGTACGCGCTCGCGAAGTATGTGGGCGATCCCCTCGATGAAGCGACCGTTCGCGCCGTCGAAGCTGAGCTTGGTTACACGCTTCCCGCTTCGTATATCGAGTTCATGTCGGTCCAGAACGGAGGCATTCCGCGCAGAAAGAACCATCGGACGGGGGAACGGACCTCGTGGGCGCATGACCACATCGCGATCGAGGGCATTTATGCTATCGGGAGGGAGCCGACCTATTCGCTGTGCGGCGAGTTCAGCAGCCAGTTCTGGGTGGATGAGTGGGGTTACCCGCCGATCGGCGTGTACTTCGCCGACTGTCCGTCCGGGGGTCATGACATGGTCTGCCTGGACTACAGCCAGTGCGGCCCGAGTGGCGAGCCGCGGGTTGTACACATCGACCAGGAATGGGACTACAAGGCCGTCATCCTCGCGGAGGACTTCGAATCGTTCATCCGCGGATTGGACGATGATGCCGCGTTCCCATTGGAGTAGCCACGAACTACGATAAGCCTCCGGAGTGAGGGCGATGGCCAAGCGAACATCCAGGACGACAACGAAGGTCAACGCGAGGACCGGCGCCGGGCGCTCCGCGGCTGCGGCCAAGGCGCGCAAGACCGCCAGTTCTCCGAAGGCGAAGTCCGGCGCCTCACAAGGCGCTGCCAACCCGAAGCTCCTGTCCGGCGGCAATCCGCAGATCCCCAAGGACGATGGCGACTCGCCGGTGCAGGCGTACATCGCGGCGATGCCGGGGTGGAAGCGGGATGTCGGGCGGCGGCTGGATGCCCTCATCGAGAAGGCCGTGCCCGCCAGCACCCCCCTGCGCAAGGCGGTCAAGTGGAACTCGCCGTTCTATGGGATCGGCGACCCGGACAACGGCTGGTTCCTCAGCTTCCACTGCTTCACGAAGTACATCAAGGTGGCCTTCTTCCGCGGCGCCTCGCTGCGGCCGGCGCCCCCAGTGGAATCGAAGCACAAGGAGGTGCGCTACTTCCATATCCACGAGGATGACGAGTTCGACGAGGCGCAGTTCGCCCGGTGGGTGAAGCAGGCGAGCAGGTTGCCGGGTGAGCGGATGTGACGGGCCGGCGGTCGCGGCGCTGGCAGGGCATGGTCGCCGGCTCAGCGATGAGCGGGGCCAGTATCGGGCAGAAATCAGGCGAGATCCGGGGTCGCAGCTCCAGGGTCGATCTCCATGCTTCGCCCTTCCTCGTCGAAGGACATCCAACACGTTACATCCTCTGGTGGCAGCAGTGAATCCCAATCGATCGCTTCGCGATCCTCGGTCGATGGCGGGAGCACGAGGATGAATCGCCAATCGTCCCCCTTGAGCCCGTTGTAGATCCAGGCACGGCCGATGATGCGCGGCGCGAGACCTTCGATCGCATACTCCTCGGGGAAGAGCCCATCGCACCAGAAGTACCGGTACCGTCTCTCCGAGAGTCCGGCGAACTCTCGGCACAGCCGGAACTCCAGATGCACCCAGTATTCGTCTTCCGTCATTGGTTGTACGCTCTCGCTAGCCCTCGCTATGGCACACTCAAAGAGAGGGCGGGCCGG
Organism: uncultured Phycisphaeraceae bacterium; assembly: GCA_964390535.1. Classification (GTDB taxonomy): domain Bacteria; phylum Planctomycetota; class Phycisphaerae; order Phycisphaerales; family UBA1924; genus CAYMJK01. Next base: position 5,523 of record CAYMJK010000493.1, read on the forward strand.
GATACTGTAGGGGCGGACGTGAGGGCCAACGGCCGGTTCAGGGGGTAGTACGATGGAAGAGCTTCTTGCCGTGTTGCAGCGCACTCGCGAGGCGCTGTCTCGCCCTGGGAACGACTTCGCCTGGTCCCGTTGGCGCGACGCCGAGGAAGCTGTGCGCGAAGTAGACGGCATGATCGCCACGCTGCGCTCCGGCAGATTGCCAGACAAGCTTCAGATGCAGGTGCTGTTTGCGCCGACCGGCCCGATCCAGGAGGTCAGTATCAGCAGCGGATGGGACCAGGAGTTCATCCAGTTGGCGGGCGATTTCGACTCGGCGCTGGCGCGTGCACAGGATTAGCTATCGTGGGATGATCATGCGGCGAGGGTATCAGGAGAGCGACACCATGGCAAGCAGCAAGACCGGATCGAAGAAAGGGACAACCGAAGACCCGGGACCTCAATCGTTCGACGCCAGAATCAACGAACTCATAGAAGCAGACGACTGGCGCGGCGACACACTCTCCCGCATTCGCACGCTCATCAAGCAGGCCGAGCCCGACATCGTCGAGGAGGTGAAGTGGCGGAAGCCGTCGAACCCGGCGGGCGTACCGGTGTGGTCGCGCCCGGACGCGGGGCGCGTGGGAATCATCTGCACCGGCGAGGTGTACAAGGACAAGGTGAAGGTCACCTTCGCCAGCGGCGCTGCGCTCGCGGACCCGTCGGGTCTCTTCAACGCCAGCCTCGAGGGCGCCGCCCGGCGGGCCATCGACATCCATGAGGGCGACAGGATCGATGAAAAGGCGTTCAAGGCGCTCGTTCGCGCTGCCGCAGCGCTGAACACAGCCCCGCCAGCGGGCGGGCGTCCTCGCCCCGCGCCCGCGCTCGGCAAAATGAAGCCGGGTGAATGAGCTGCTCTCGGGGCCGCCATCGGGCCTGTTGGCTCATTCAGGCCCCCGGTCCCCATGCCTTGCCCCGTGATCCGCGGCGACGACGCGGCTCTTCATGTCGAGCGAGCGGGGCCTGTCGTTTAGGTCCGGGAGCTCCTATGCTCCCCTTCATCTGCCGACGCCGCTAGGACCGGGCTGGCAGGAGGCGGCGAGGGAGCGGCAACGGCGATGAACTGGACGCCACGATCAGGGGAACGCTCCGGCAAAGGCGGATCGGGCGGCGGCGCGGCGGCGGGCGCGGCGATCCCGGCGGTTCCGCTTGACCTCTACCGGCGGGCCGTGGAGAGTGTGACCGACTACGCGATCTTCGCGCTCGATGCCGCGGGCCGGGTGGCGACGTGGAACCCGGGCGCGCGTCGCTTCAAGGGGTACACGGCCGAGGAGATCATCGGCCGTCACTTCTCTGACTTCTATCCGCCGGAGGATGTGGCGGCGGGCAAGCCGCAGCATGAGCTTGAGGTGGCGGCGCGGGAGGGGCGGGTCGAGGACGAGGGGTGGCGGGTGCGCAAGGATGGCACGCGCTTCTGGGCGAACGTCGTGATCAGCGCGATCCGCGACGAGCGCGGAGAGGTGACCGGCTTCACCAAGGTCACCCGCGACCTGACCGACCGGCGCGCAGCCGAAGAGGCGCTGCGTCGGAGCGAGGAGCGATTCCGGCTCCTGGTGCAGAGCGTGCAGGATTATGCGATCCTGATGCTCGATCCCGAGGGGCTGGTGGTGAGCTGGAACGAGGGCGCCGAGCGGATCAAGGGGTACGCGGCGGCGGAGATTCTGGGCCGCTCGTTCACGAGCTTCTACCCGCAGGAGGCGATCGACGCGGGGTTCCCCCAGCGGGAGCTCGAGCGGGCCGCGCGGGACGGACGGTCCGAGGCCGAGGGGTGGCGGGCGCGCCCGGATGGCCCGCGCTTCTGGGCGAACGTCGTGATCACGGCGCTGCGCAGTGGCGACCAACTCGTGGGCTACGCGAAGGTCACGCGCGACCTGACGATCCGGCGCGAGGCCGAGGAGCAGGCGCTGCGGCTGGCGGCCGAGCAGGCGGCCCACGCCGAGGCGGCCCGGCGCAGCGAGGAGCTGGCCGAGATGAACGTCGCCCTGCAGCGATCGCTGAAGGCGACGACGGAGGCGTACCGGGATCTCGATCAGTTCGCGTACGTCGCCTCGCACGATCTGAAGGCGCCGCTGCGGGGGATCGGCAACCTGGCGCAGTGGATCGAGGATGATCTCGGGCCGAAGATCGACGGCGAGACGGCCGAGCATCTGCGGCTGCTGCGCGGGCGGGTGCAGCGGATGGAAGACCTCATCGAGGGGATCCTCACCTATTCACGGGCCGGGCGGATGAGCACCGTCGCGGAGGAGGTCGACACCGGGGCGCTGGTCCGGGAGACGGTCGAGCTGTTGGACCCGCCGGATGGCCTGACGTTCGAAGCGCCGCCGGACATGCCGACGCTCGGCTGCGATCGCGTTCCGCTGCAGCAGGTATTCATGAACCTGATC
>CAYMJK010000494.1:0-13995 GCA_964390535.1 uncultured Phycisphaeraceae bacterium
CGCGGCTCGAAGGGGCCGTACTTGACGCCGCCGTGGACGAACATCATCAGGTTCGGCCAGATCTCGCGGATGGTCCGCTCGGGGCGGCCCTGCTCGCGGGCCATCTCGAGGATGCGCTCCATCAGGGCGACGGCCCAGCTCGGCATGCCGTTGAGCATGCGGATGTCCTGGGCCATGGTGACCTGCGCCATCCGCTCCATCTTCGTCGGCCAGTGGCTCATGAGTGCGACTTCGCGGCCGGGCGAGTAGACGGTGGTGAGCGGCCAGCGGATCAGGCGCGTCACGAGGCCGGAGAGGTCTCCGGTGCGCACGCCGTGGGCGTTCTCGGAGACACTCGATGACCCGCCGAGGAACAGCGCCCGCCCGCCGAGCAGCCGCTCCAGCGAGACGCCGCGCCGGACGGACTGCGCGAAGATGTCCAGCGAGGCGAGGTAGTTCGACCGCATCATCTCGCGGCTGACGGGGATGTACTTGTCGCCGGCGGTGGTGCCGCTGGTCTGGGCGAAGTCGCGCACGAGGCCGGGCCAGAGGACATCGGGCTCGCCGCCTTCGCGCATCCGGGCGAGGCGGCTGGCGAAGGCGAGATAGTCGCCGATCGGCAGGGCTTTGCGGTAGGCGCCGAGCAGTTCGGCATCCGGCAGTTCCGTCAGCCGCGCAAAGCCGCGTTCGCGGCCGATCTCGGTGGCGCTCGCCTTGCGCAGCAGTGATCGGAGCTGGGCCCGCTGGATCGACGCCGTGCGCCGCTGCCAATAGTCGCGATCGCCGAGCAGCTTCGCCCGGCGCAGCACGCGGGCGCGCAGTCCCGCGCCGACGAGGCTCCGCGCTGTCAGAGGCGCCCGGCGCCGCATGCCCGCCGTGTCCATGTGCTTGCTCGCGATTGCTCGTGTCTGCTCAGGGCTCGCCGGCGCCGCTGAGGCCGGTGGCGAACTCGAGCGTCGCCGCGGCGAAGGCGGCGGGCTGTTCCATCATCGGGACGTGCCCGCACCGGTCGAGCCAGACGAGCCGGGCGTTCGGGATGAACGTCGAGAACTGGCGCGCCGCCTCGGGTGGTGTGACGATGTCGTTGCGGCCCCAGATGAGCAGCGTGGGCGCCTGGATCTGGTCGATGCGGCCGCCGATGTGGTTGCGCCGGGCGCTCTTGGAGAGGCGGACCATGGCGCGGGCGCCGGCCCGGTCGGAGAGTTCGCGGTGAGCCCGGTCGAGGTCGGCGGGGTTCATGTACCGATCGGGGTCGTAGAACAGCTCGCCGATCTTGCGCGAGAGCCACTCCCGCGAGGGGCGAAGCTGGACATCGCTGACGATCGACTTCTCGATGAGCCCGCTCGCCCCCGCCAGCACCAGGCCGCGCACCAGTTCGGGCCGCTCGATCGCCACCCGCGCGGCGACGTGGCCGCCGAAAGAGTTGCCGACGAGGATGGCCGGCTCCGACGGGAGGTACTCCTCCAGGAAGGTCGCGGTCAGGCGGGTGACGCCATCGACCGAGCAGTCCTCCCCGCGGAGCTTGAGGAGGGGGAACTCGAGCATGATGCAGCGGAAGTTCCCACTGACCCGCCGGGCGACCTCGTCCCAGTGCTCATTGAGACCCACGAGGCCGTGGAGAAAGACGATGGGCTCCCCGGCGCCGACATCCTCGACGCGAGCCCGGACGGGGCCGTGGGCCCCATCGAGGATGCAGGAGGTCACCGTGGGGCGGTCACCGCTGGCTGAGGTGGTCGTTGCGAGGTCCAATTGCAGTTCGTCCCCTTCGGCCCCCGGGCGCCCGGATGAGCGCTGGCCCCGCCGGGAGCCCCGGCAATCGCCAATAGTACCGCCCGGCCTTCTTCCGATCATCCGCGCCCCGATTGCGCGGCCTCGACGAGGCCGTCAGAGAGCCGGACGACCCGATCGGCCCGTGCGGCGACCTCCTCATCGTGGGTCACCATGACCAGTGTCTGCACGCGCTGGGCCCGGATTGCGCCAAGGGTATCGAGTATCTGGTCGCCCGTCCGCCGGTCCAGGTTGCCTGTCGGCTCGTCGGCGAGGACCAGATCAGGCTCGTTGATGAGGGCCCGGGCGATGGCGACCCGCTGGCGCTCGCCGCCGGAGAGCTCGGCGGGGCGGTGGCGGAGCCGCTCGGAGAGCCCGAAGGCCTCCAGCAGCGATTCCGCCCTGCCGCGGCAGGCGCTGCGGGCCCGGCGGTAGCCGAATCGCCCGTGACGGACCATCGCCGCGACCAGCACGTTCTCCAGAACCGACAGCTCAGGGAGAAGGTGGTAGAACTGGAAGACCATGCCCATCGAGCCCTGGCGATACCTGTTCAGGCCCGCGGCGGAGAGGTCGCTGAGGGGGCGGCCCTTGAACTCGATTTTTCCGGCGCGGCCGGCCCCCGGGGCGCGGTCGGGGCGGTCGAGGCCGCCGATGAGGTGGAGGAGGGTGCTCTTGCCGGAGCCGGAGGCGCCGAGGACGGCGAGCCATTCCCCCGGCTGGATGTCCAGGCTCACGCCGCGGAGGACCGGGACGCTGACGCGGCCCATGCGGTAGGTCTTGCAGAGATCACGCACGCGGATCAGCGGCTGGGACGCGGCGGGGGGCGTCCGGGCCTCAGGCGCTGTTGCCGGCGCGGGGGTCACTGGAACATCCGCAGTTGTTCGGCCGAGATGAACTCCTCGGTCGTCGGGTGCTCGATGTCGATCGGGTATTCGCCGCTCCAGCAGGCGGTGCAGTAGTGCTCCGGCGGCAGGGCGCAACAGGAGAGCATGCCCTCGCGGGAGAGAAAGGCGAGGGAGTCCACGCCGAGGAACTCGCGGATCTCCTCGACCGTCCGCTCATGGGCGATGAGCTCAGTGCGGCTGGGGAAGTCGACTCCGAAGAAGCAGGGGTGGCGGATCGGCGGGCAACTGATGCGCAGGTGGATTTCCTTCGCGCCGGCGTCGTAGATCTGCTGCATTTTCAGGCGCGTGGTGGTTCCACGCACGATGGAGTCGTCCACGACGATCAGCCGCTTCCCGTCCACGATCCCACTGATCACGTTGAGCTTGAGCCGGACCGCGGAGATGCGCTCGGCCTGCGTGGGCTTGATGAACGTGCGGCCGACGTAGCGGTTGGGGACGATGCCCTCGCGATAGGGGATGCCGCTGGCCCGGGCGAAACCGTTGGCGGCGGAGCGGCCCGAATCGGGCATGGGCATCACGTAGTCGGCCTCGACGGCGGACTCGGCGAAGAGGCGCTCCCCGAGCGCCTCGCGGAACTGCTGCACGTTCTGCCCGAAGACGTCGCTCGCCGGATTGGCGAAGTAGACGTGCTCGAAGACGCAGTGGGCCGGGGGCTCGGCCGGGTCGGCGAAGCGCCGGCTGCCGACGCCCTCGGCGGAGAGCGTGACGATCTCGCCGGGCTCGACCTCGCGGATGAAGCGGGCGCCGACGACATCGAGAGCGACTGTCTCGCTCGCCACGACCGCCTCGCCCGTCGGCAGCTCGCCGAGCACCAGCGGGCGCCATCCCCACGGGTCGCGGGCGGCCTCGATGCGGTCCGAGAGGAGCATGACGAGGCTGAAGGCCCCCTGGAGGCGCCGGAGGGTGGCCGCGACGGGGTCGGGCTGCGACTGCTGCTCCGGCGAGGCCAGCAGATGAATCACGACCTCGGTGTCGCTCGTGGTGTGGAAGAGGTGGCCTTGGGCGCTGAATCGCTCGCGGAGGGCCAGGCCGTTGACGAGGTTGCCGTTGTGAGCGACCGCGACCGGGCCGCGGCTGAAGGTTTCGACCAGGGGCTGGATATTGCAGTGTTTGGAGCCCCCGGCGGTGGAGTACCGGTTGTGGCCGATGGCCCCTGCGACAACCCCCTCCTCGAGCCGGCGGAGGCGATCAGCGTCGAAGACCTCGGCGACGAGGCCCATGCCGCCCTGGGAGCGGATGTCCATGCCGTCGCTGACGGCGATGCCGGCGGATTCCTGGCCGCGGTGCTGCTGGGCGTAGAGGCCGTAGTAGGCGAGCCGGACGGCGTCGGCGCGTCCCCAGACGCCGAAGACGGCGCACTTTTCCTTCTTCTCCGGGCCGCCGGGCTTCTCGAGGGCGCCAGGATCGACCGCGCCGGCGCCCTGGAGCACCGGCAGGTGAATCGGGCGGCGGGCTGCTGGACGTGGCTCGCGGGACAAGATGACCAATCGTAGGGCGAGCGCGCGGGCGCGCCGGAGTTGTTGTCGGTGGCGGGGGAGCCGGCTCGCTGTGGAGCGGCGGCCGCTTCAGGGCCACTCGTGCCACCGATGTCGGTTTGCGACATCGGTGTTCGGGCCGAAAGCGCCCCACCGCGGGGGAGCACCGATGTCGCTAAAGCCGACATCGGTGGCCCGGGTGGCCGGCGCCGGGAGCGGCGGGGGCGGGCGAGCCGATGAATGATCCGGCATGATCACCTGCACCCCCGATCCCTCCATCCGGCGCATCGTCATCGGCGACTTCACGTTTCCGCTGGGGGTCTACCCGGTGGAGTCGCTGGCGCCGGCGCCCGGGTACCGGGTGGACTTCGAGCCGGCCGACGGCTCGGACCCGGAGGAGGTCGAGGGGGGCGGGGGCGCCGGGGGGGGCGGGGCCCTTGGGGGGGCCGGCGGAGAGGGGCCCGACGACTGGGAGGAGTGGCCGGACCGCTACGTGTACGACATCGTGGTCTCGGCGAGCCGGCTGGCGCCCCTGCTGCGGTCGCTGCTGGCGATCATGCCCGGGCGGGTGTACCCGATCCTGGATGTGCTCGGGCAGGACGCCTTCCGGGAGGTGGACCCGTACATCGCGTATCACCCGGTAGGGATCGAGCGGCTGATCGACGGGATGCGCCGGTTCCGGGCGTTCCTGTTCGAGGACGGGCTGTGCGGGTTCGGGGCGATCAGCGAGGAGCCTTTCTACTACGTCTTCGTCGACGAGCACAAGATCGTGACCGTGCGGGCGGAGGCGGGGCTGAAGGACCGGGTGGAGCGGGCGCTGGCGGCGTTCGACCTGGCGCCGATCGAGGAGCCGGCGGGTGTGGACGCCGTGGCGCACGAGCACCGGGGGGTGCTGGTGGCGCCGGAAGACAACGCGCAACTGCTTGTGGCAGAAGAAGTTGTCGAGCGGATCATCGACGCCTGGCGCCTGACGCTGAACATCGATGTCGAGACGAACCTCGACGATCTCGGGCGCGAACTCGGGCCGACGTTATGGCGATGTCTGGTGCGATCGGTCGCGGATCCGGGTGTGATCGACCCGTTGATCGGCCCGGGGAAGGCCACCTACTGGGAGGCGCTGCTGGTTGCGCGCAACTGGCGCGAGGCGGAGGATCTGTCGCTGGATGCCGTGGATTCGGGGGATCCGGCGCCCGCCGATGGGGACGGATGGCCGGAATTGACGCTGCTGAGCGGGGATCGGATGACTCCAGCGCAGTTCGAGGAACTGACAGAAGGCAAACTCAAGACCCCGGCGCTGACAAAGGCTGCGGCAAGCCGGATCATCTCGCTGCGCCGGCTCGAACAATGACCCGGCCGGGGCGCCCGCGAACGCGGGTGGCGCCACAGTTTCGGGGTGGGGCATTGCATCCGGGACTGATCGGCAGTATTCTCCTGCACTCGCGGGGGGGCGGGGCCGTGGGGCCGTGGGGCCAGCTCGTGGGGGCGGCTCGGCTCGTGGGGGGGCGGGCTCGCCCGGAGCGACTCGGCCTCTCCGGCGGCGCGCTGCGCGCGCCGCCGACAACCCGGAAGCAATTGCCGGCGCGATGGCGCCGGGTCCCCCCAGCGCGGGCGCCCTACCCTCGGCGGCCCAGTAATCGGAGAACGCCATGAAGAACCCGTCGCCCCCCACCCCCCTCCGTTCGATCCGCCCCGCCCTTGCCATCGCGCTGTGCGCGGGGCTGCTGCCGCCGGTGGCGGTAGCACAGTCCAGTTCGCCGGGAACAGCCCTGGCGGCGCCGGGGGGCTCGGCCTCGGCCGTCGAGAACGCCATGGTGGTAGCGAAGCGGCAGATGGCCCGCGGCGAGTTGATCGCGGCCCGCGCAACGCTGCAAGCGGCGCTGCACACGGGCGGCCCGCTGCTCGTGGGACCGGCGGTGGCCGAAGCGCTGGAACTGAACAAGCAGGTGACGCGCGCCATCCGTTCGGCGGATCCGGTCGAGATCGCGATGCAGAAGGGCGCCGCGGCGATGGGCGCAGGCAATCTCGCGGAGGCGGATCTCTACCTCGGCGCCGCCGCGGAGGCCGAGGAGGCGACGGCCGATCAGCAGGCGAAGGCGGCGGGGCTGCTTGGCGAACTCGAGGCCCGGCGCGCGGAGTTGGCGCCGATCATCCCGCAGGCGCTGGCGCAGGCGGTTGCCGACTTCGAGTCGGGCCGGTACAGCGAGGCGAAGGCCGGGTTCGGGCTGGTGCGCCGCTCGGGCGCAACGCTCGATGATGAGCAGCTGGCGACACTGGACAGCTATCAGGGGCGAATGATGTCGCTGGAGCAGGCCCGCGGCGGCGCCTTCGAGCCGGCGCCTGACGCCTTGGCGCTGCTGCAGCCGGGGGTGGTGACCGAACAGGACGATCCGCAGGCGCAGCCGACGGAGCCGGTGCAGCCGCAGACTCCGGACGACATCATCGCGATGGCGCAGATGGCCGAGGCGCACGCCGAACTGCAGCGCGCCGACCGCGCGTTCCAGAATGCTGAGGACGCCGAGGCCGCCCGGCGCTATCAGAACCTGTCCGAGAACAACCTGATGCGCTTCCTGGCGCAGGAGGATCAGGCCCGGGCGCAGTTGCAGCTGGACCAGGCGCTGGTGCGGATGGGGCGGCAGCCGGCCGGGGCCGATCCGCTTGGCCCGCTGGAGCAGGCGCGTCAGCTCGAGCACGACAACGCCCTGGCGGAGTTCAACAACGCCCTGAGCCGCGCCGAGCGGGCGCTGGCCACCGGCGACTTCACCCAGGCGAGCAACCTGGTGCAGCAGGCGCGGGTGCGGCTGACGGGTTCGCGCGGCGTGTTCGCCGAGCCGGAGCTGGACCGCCTGCAGGGCCGGGCCGATGCGCTGGAGGCGCGGATCGAGGAGGCGCGGCGGGTCGCGGAGGAGCGTCAGCGGCAGCAACTCGATGAGGAGCGGCAGCGGCGCGCGTCGGAGCAGCAGGAGAGCGTCCGCCTCGACCGCCGGGAACTGGTGAACGAGTTGATCGACCAGATTCGCGCGTTCCAGCGGGAGCAGCGGTACGCCGAGGCGCTGGATGCCGTGGACCGGTTGCTGAACGTGGACCCGCGGAACCCGACGGGATTGCTGCTGTACGACATCATCAGCGACGTGCGGCTGTACATCGAGTATGACATGGCGGTGCGCCTGAAGGAGCGGCGCGTCAATCAAATGGCCGTGGACAACGAAGTCGCGACGATCCCGGCGACCGAGGTGGTGAACTACCCGCTGGACTGGCCGTCGATCACGCTGACCCGCGGCGGCTCGACGCAGTTCATGGACAAGCCCGAGAACCGGACGGCTCTGCAGCAGTTGCAGCAGGAGGAGTTCCCGGCGCTCTCGTTCCAGGATCACTCGCTGGAGCAGGCGCTGGGCGCCGTGGAGCAACTGCGGCCGAACCTGAGCTTCGACGTCGACTGGGAGGGGCTGGAGAACATCGGCATCAGCCGCGACACACCGGTGACCCTCACCCTTCCTGAGGTTCCGACGGCGGTGGCGCTGGACCGGATCCTGAGCAAGGTGAGCGACGGCGACTTCGCCCGGGCAAGCTGGGCGGTGATCGACGGGATCGTGACGATCAGTTCCGACGAGGAGATCCGGCGGCACACGACGCTGTTCATGTACGACATGCGCGACCTGCTGCACGAGGTGCCCGACTACGACGAGGTGCCGGACATCGACCTGCAGAACGTGCTGCAGGGCGGCCAGGGAGGCGGTGGCGGGCAGAGCCCCTTCCGCGACGACCAGCAGAACGAGGAGCTTGACCGGCGCCCGCTCGAGGAGCGGCTGGAGGACATCGAGGAGCTGATCCGCGAGCTGATCGACCCGGCCGGCTGGGAGGCCAACGGCGGCGACACCGGAAAGATGTACCAGTTCCAGGGCAGCCTGGTGATCGTGAACACCCCGGCGAACCACCGCGAGATCAGCGGGCTGCTGGGCCAGTTGCGCGAGCAGCGGGCGATGCAGATCAACGTCGAGGCCCGCTTCCTGCTGGTGAACCAGGACTTCTTCGAGCGCGTCGGGATGGACCTCGATGTGTACATCAACACCAACAACAGCCAGGTGCGGGCGGCCAAGGCCGTGGCGCCGCAGACACAGGGGTCGGACTTCTTCGACTTCGAGACCGGCGGGTACCAGGGCGGCGTCTTCGTGCCGGGCGTGGCCGACCTGAACCAGAACAACACCGCGGGCGACGCGTTCAACGAAGGCGCCAACCCGCTGTTCGGGCGCCGGTCGCCGGGGTTCTCGCCGATCGGGTTCGAGCAGAACTCGTTCGGGCTTGTGAACGCCCTGGCGCCGACCTCGGGCCTTGCGTCCGACGTGCTCGGCGCCTCGCCGGCCCTCGGAATCGCGGGTCAGTTTTTGGACGACATCCAGGTCGACTTCCTGGTGGAGGCGACGCAGGCGGACCGGCGGTCGATCCAGCTCACGGCGCCGCGGCTGACGTTCACCAACGGCCAGGTGGCGAACATCTACGTGGCGACGCAGCAGGCGTTCATCAGCGACCTGGCGCCGATCGTCGGCGACTCCGCCGTCGGCTTCGATCCGACGGTGAGCGTCGTCTCCGAGGGTGTCACGCTGCTGGTGGACGGGACGATCTCGGCCGACCGGCGGTATGTGCAGCTCAACGTGGACACGGGCATCGCGCGCATCGACGGGTTTGCGCAGCAGGCGGTCACGGCGGTCGCCGGCGGCGAACTGGTGGACTCGGCGCAGGCCCAGTCGTTCATCGCGCTGCCGACGGTGACGGTGACGCGGGTGCAGACGACGGTGTCGGTGCCCGACCAGGGGACGGTGCTGCTCGGCGGCCAGCGGCTGATCACCGAGTTCGAAGTGGAGACGGGCGTGCCGGTGCTCTCCAAGATGCCGATCCTCAACCGGTTCTTCAGCAACCGGCTGGAGTCGAAGGAGGAGCAGACGCTGCTGATCCTGATCAAGCCGACGGTGCTGATTCAGAGCGAGCAGGAGGAGCGGAACTACCCCGGCCTGCTCGACTCGGCGGCGATGGGCTTCGGGGGCTGAGCGAGGAAGGATTTTCTGCGGGGGCCGGCGCGGGGCGCCGGCCCCTGATTCTGTCGATTGAGCCAGAGGGGGGACACCGGAGGGGCCGGTGGCTACGCTATGGCGTCTTTTGCCGGGCCCGGGGCCCGGCCCCAGGAGGGTTGCATGGCCAGCGACGGATCCCGGCTTCGGGTGCGGCAGGACGGCCCGGTGACGCGCGTCGAGTTCATCGACCGCAATATCCTCGACGAGGCCAACATTCAGAGCATCGGCGAGGAGATCTCGACGCTCATCGAGGCGTCGGCGCAGCCGCGCCTGCTGATCAGCTTCAAGGATGTGGACCACCTCTCCTCGGCGGCCCTCGGCACGTTGATCACGATCAACAACAAGGTTCGCAATCGGGGCGGGCAGTTGCGGCTGGCGGACATCGACCCGCAGATCTACGAGGTCTTCACGATCACCAAGCTCAATCGCCTGTTCGAGATCCACGAGACGTCGGAAGAGGCGATGGCGAGCTTCGCCTGAGCCGACGCGTCGCCCCCCGGAGCCGGCCGGAGGGCGGTTCCGCTTTGAGTCTGACCGAGCAATGCCCGATGGCGACGTGCGCATCTGCGAGTCTGATGTCCGGATCCAGAACGACCGGGAATTGGTCACCGCGCTCTGGGACCGCCTGGAGGCGGCGATCGACGAGTGCGAGTATCCGGAGGCCTCGAAGTTCGCCCTCCGCCTCGCCTACGAGGAGGCGGTCTCCAACGCCTTCCGCCACGGACACGCCGGTCTGCCGCCGCAGACCCCCGTCCGCGTGAGCTACCGCGTGGCCCCGGACTCGGTGGAGATGACCGTCGAGGACCAGGGGCCGGGGTTCGACCCGGACCAGATCCCGGACCCGACGCTGGATGAGAATCTGGCGAGCCCGAGCGGGCGCGGCATCATGCTCATCCGGGCCTACATGACCGACGTCCAGTTCGATCAGGGGGGGCGGCGGCTGAAGATCCTGTACCGGCGGCCGCCGGAGGGGTAAATGGGGCTGGCCGGGTGGCTCCGCGGCCCCTAAGATAGAACGATTCTAAGGATCAATTGGCGCCGCTGCGGCGTCAGTGCAATGAAGAGGACGCCCCATGGCCCCGAAGCTGCCAATGTACCTTGACAACGCCGCCACGACCCGCACCGATCCGCGGGTGGTCGAGGCGATGCTGCCGTACTTCACCGAGATCTACGGGAACCCCGGCAGCCGCAACCACCAGTTCGGGTGGGCGGCCGAGGATGGCGTGAAGGCTGCGCGGCAGCAGGTGGCGTCGCTGATCGGGGCCGACCCGAAGGAGATCATCTTCACCAGCGGGGCGACCGAGTCGAACAATCTGGCGATCAAGGGCGCTGCGCGGATGTACGAGAAGGCGCCGGCCGGGCAGAGCGGGCGCGGGCACATCATCTCGTGCAACATCGAGCACAAGGCGGTGCTGGACCCGTGCAAGCGGCTGGCGAAGGAAGGGTTCGACGTGACCTTCCTGGAGCCGGGGCGCGACGGGATCGTGACGCGGGAGATGGTCGAGAGCGCCATGCGCGATGACACCATCCTCGTCACGATCATGTGGGCGAACAACGAGATGGGGACGATCAACGAGGTCCCGCAGATCGGCGCCCTGTGCCACGACCGCGGCGTGATCTTCCACACCGACGCGACGCAGTGGGTGGGGAAGATGCCGACCGATGTGCAGAAGGACAACGTCGATCTGCTGAGCTTCAGCGGGCACAAGATGTACGGCCCCAAGGGCGTGGGGGCGCTGTATGTCCGGCGCCGCCGGCCGCGGGTGCGGATCGTCCCGATCGCCGAGGGAGGCGGGCAGGAGCGCGGGTTCCGCTCGGGCACGCTGGCGACGAGCCAGATCGTGGGCTTCGGCAAGGCGTGCGAACTGTGCGCCCGGGAGATGGACGCCGAGCGCGAGCGGCTGCTGAAATGCCGGCAGATCGTGGAGCGCGAGATCACCAGCCGGCTGGACACGGTGCAGGTGAACGGGGACGCGGAGAAGCGCCTGCCGCACCTGACGAACATCTCTTTCGGGTTCGTCGAGGGCGAGAGCCTGATGATGGCGACCAAAGAGATCGCGATGAGCAGCGGCTCGGCGTGCACGAGCGCCTCGCTGGAGCCGAGCTACGTGCTCAAGGGGATCGGCGTGGGTGACGACCTGGCCCACAGCTCGCTGCGCATCAGCTTCGGGCGGTTCAACACCGAGGAGGAGGCGCAGTACGCCGCGGACCGCATCGTGGACGCGGTGAACAAGCTTCGCGAACTGAGCCCCCTGTACGACATGCACCAGGAGGGGATTGATATCTCGAAGATTGAGTGGGCAGCGCACTGAGATCGAACGGCCGAACTCGGCGTCTTTGCCCTCTATCATTCTGGATCATTGAACGGGCGACAGAAAGGCCAACCCAATGGCATACAGCAGCAAAGTCATCGACCATTACGAACACCCGCGGAACGTGGGCTCGTTCGGCACGCAGAAGGAAATCAAGGAGCGGCGCGATGTCGGCGTCGGCCTCGTGGGCGCCCCCGAATGCGGGGACGTCATGCAGCTTCAGATCAAGGTGAACGACGAGGGCGTCATCGAGGACGCCAGGTTCAAGTGCTTTGGCTGCGGCAGCGCCATCGCCTCCAGCTCGCTGGCCACCGAATGGCTCAAGGGCAAGAGCGTGGATGAGGGCCTCGAGATCCGCAACACCATGATCGTCGAGGAGCTGAGCCTCCCCCCGGTGAAAATCCACTGCTCGGTGCTCGCCGAGGACGCCATCCGCGCCGCCATCGCCGATTACCGGAAGAAGAACACCGTCGAGAGCGAAGCCGCCGCCCGCTGACCCTGGCGACGCCGCACGCCCGGCGCCCGACGTGCGCCCACGGTGGCGATCGCAGCCTTCGCGGGCGAACGCGCCTGCCGCGGCGACGTATACACTGACGCAGATTTGGAGACCCAGATGTCCACCGAAACCACCCCCACCCCCACGACCACCCCCACGATCACCCTCACCGAGGTCGCCGCCCGCGAGATCCGGCGCATCATCGAGGAGCAGGAGCTCGAGGCGGACAAGGTGCGCCTGCGCGTGGGCGTCAAGGGGGGCGGGTGCAGCGGCTTCAGCTACGTGCTTTACCTCACCGAGAGCCAGCGCGACAGCGACGATGCCTTCGAGCAGCACGGCATCACCGTCATCTGCGACCCCAAGAGCCTCCTGTACCTCGGCGGGACCACGGTGGACTTCAAGGACGAGATCATGGGCCGCGGGTTCGTCTTCCAGAACCCCAACGCCAGTTCGACCTGCGGCTGCGGCTCCAGCTTCACGGCATGACCCGATAACCTGCCAAGATTCCTGGCGCCCCCGCGGCGCCCGCCCCGGGGGCGGGCAGAGAATCCAAGTTCCGCCGTCGTCAGCAGTTGCGAGCGCCGATACCATTCTGAGAGCCTTGCCGCGATAATGGGCTTGATCCGGGAACGTCCGCCCGGTTATCCTGTCGGTTTGGCCCTCGGGGGCCGTCGGACGGGCCAGGGGCGCGCGGGCGACGGACGGGCCCACGGACGGACTTGCCTCCATGCGGGGCGAGGGGATTCGGCATGAGTCAGGGAACGACGCCGCTTGAGACTTCGCAGGGGTACGCCCCGCCGACGGTCACGCAGTTCAGCGTCTTTCTGGACAACAAGGTCGGCAAGCTGTACGACCTGGTCGAGGCGTTCGACGAGTCGGCAGCGCAGATCTGCGCGCTCAACGTGCACGAGGCCAGCGACCACGCGGTAGTGCGCATGATCACATCCAACGCCAGCGCCGCCCAGGCGATCCTGCGCCGGCAGCGGCTGCCGTTCGCGGACCGCGAGGTGCTGATCGTCGAGCTGTGCGAGGGGCACACGATGACGAGCCTGTGCCTGTCGCTGCTGGGGGCGGAACTGAACATCCACTTCGCCTACCCGCTGATGCTGCGCCCCAACGGCGCCCCCACCATCGCCCTCGCGGTGGACGACCCGGTGCTCGCGGGGCAGATCCTGCGGCGGAAGCGGTTCCAGCTCTTCGGCGAGGCGGATCTGCCGGCTGCGTGATGAGGACAGACAAGCAGCGCGTGCTCGAGCTTCTCGAAGGGGCGTTCACAGCTAAGGCGCCGCCCGGAGCGGCGATCGCCATCAGGGGCGCGGAGTTCGAAATTGCGATCCCGCCTGGGGCGGACTGGCGCAGTGCTGACTTCGATGATGCCTTTCGGGACTGCGAGCAGTTGTACTACCTGTCGCCGGTGGGATTCTCGCTGTATCTGCCGGGGTTTCTGCGCTGCGCGATCGAGTCGCTCGACGACGAGGTGTGGCGGGAGAAGGCGTCGCACGTATGCCACCACCTGACCCGGCGCGAGGCGGCGGTGCGCGCGTCGCATCAGGAAAAGCAGTTTCGTGCGCTGGATACGCGGCAGTCCGCTGCCGTCGCCGCAGTGCTGCTTCTCCTGGAACGCGAGGGCGTAAGCGAGGCGACCGCTGCCCTTGACTCGCACTGGCGCCAGCTGGCACTGCGCGGGTAATGCCCGCTACTGCCGCTCCCACACAATCTTCAACGTCTTCTCCTGACGATCCTCAACCGTGACAGTAAACAACAGGTCGCCGCGCTCCGAGGTCTCACCGTCGCCGTAGCGGGCATCCGGCATCGGGCGGACCTTGAATCCATCGGGGTTCGCGACCTGCCAGCGCTCGACGAGGTCGAACAGCGCCAACCAGTGCGCCGCGGTGACATCGAACGTGTCGCCCAGCACAGTCACCGGCGAATAGCTGTATCCGGCGCTGTCCTGGGGCCCTGTCTCCGGGTCGAACGACAGCACATCGGCGCCGCTGT
>CAYMJK010000495.1:0-7086 GCA_964390535.1 uncultured Phycisphaeraceae bacterium
GGCTCAGCGCCTCTGCGCTTCTGCGTGAGATTCTTCAGAGGGGGGCGCGCTCAGGAGCCGGGGGCGCCGAGCAGGATGAGGGCGCCGTCGATCTGGACCCGATCCTGGATCGGTCCGGAGGGGCCCGGCTCGATGGTGATGATGAGCTCTCCGCCGGCGGCGGGATCGAGATCGACGGCGACTTCGGCGCGCGGGTGAGCGCTGTCGAGCTGCGCCCGCGCGAGCGGGACCAGATGCCCTTGTCCGCCAATGGCGCGGCGCTGGGAGATGACGACATCGCAGTCGCCCCAGATGCGGCTGTCCTCGCGCAGTTCGATGATGGCGCCGAAGCGCACCGCCCCCTCGGGCAGCGACCATGTGACGCGCATCGGCCCGGGCAGGCTGACGGGCGCCGCCCAGAGGCCGGCGGGCTCGGCCTGAATCTGCGGGGGTGGCGCCCAGCGCCGGCCGATCGGCTCGCTGGAGACCAGTTCCAGTTCGCTCAGGGCCGTCACTGCCCCGGCATCGTAGATGAAGGCGCGGGCGCGGTTCAGCGGGGCCGGCGCCTCCCACCCGCTGGGCGCTGCGGCGAGGCGGTATTCATCGCCCTCGATGCGCAGGCGGGCCGTCGAGCCGTCCTCGAACCACATGTAGGCGCCGCTGCGCTCTTCCGGGGGGTTGGCGAGGTCGATGATGGCGGCCCGCTCGAGGGGGAGGTCGATCGTGCGCCCTTCGACCTCGATGCTGATGGTGTCGCTCAACTCGGCGACGAAGCCTTCGAGGCGATCGCCGTTGGTCAGGATGATGACATCCTCCAGGGCGTCCAGCGGGCCGGGGTCGAGATTCGGCACGAGCACGATGCGGTCGATCTGCTCGAGCGTCGCCTCGACGGTCGCGGCGCCCTCGGCCCGCCAGCGGATGAGGTCGCCGGCGCCGCCGAGCGGGGCGCCGATGAAGCGCTGGCCGTCGGTCAGGGTCAGCGAGGGGCTCCCGGTGGCGGGCGTCAGGGGGGAGGTGAAGCCGATCCACCCTTCGGCATCCGTGGCGCGCTGCGGCCCGCCGGCGATGATGGCGATGAGCTGCGTGGGGGTGATGCCGACGATGATCGCCTCCGAGCGCGCCAGTTGCTCGTCGATGAGCGAGACGCGGGTCGCGGCGGGCGGCTCGGTCTGGCGGGCGGTGTCCTGCACAGTCTCCTGGGCGCGCAGCGCGCCCGGCAGGCCGGCGCTGGTGATCAGCAGGATGGAGAGGGCGTGGATCATTTCTGAAAGATCGGCAGATATCGCTTGGGCATCTGCAGGATGATGAGGGCCATGGCGGTGCCGTAGGTGGAGCCGATGCTGCGATCGGCCCATGCGCCGCTTGCGTTCTGCTGGCGGAGCAGCTCTTCGCGGATATCGGGCCACCAGCGGGCCCAGTGCTCGCCGCCGGCGAGGTACATGGTCTGCACGGCGTAATAGTGGCCGTAGAAGTAGTGGGGCTGCGCCTGCGTCTGGCGCGGCGTGGCCTCATCGTGCAGATAGGCGAGGCCGCGGTCGATCGCCTCGTCCTCGTAGACGCCGGCGTAGAAGAGGGCGGCGACGCCGGCAGCGCTGCGCGGCCAGGCGCTCATGCCGCCGCGGTCCATCTGGTAGCGGAAGCCGCCATCTGGGTTCTGGCTGTTGCGGACATAGGTGATGGCGTCGTCGATGACCTCGCGGGAGACCTCCAGCCCGGCGCTGCGGGCAGAGCGCAGGGCCATCACCTGGCAGATGGTGACGCTGATGTCGGCATCCGTGGGGATCGGGTTGTAGCGCCACCCACCCTCGTCGTTCTGCGAGCGCTCGATGAGGCGGACGGCCTTGACGAGCGCCTCGTGAAGGCGGGCGGCGTGGGCCGAGTCGGAACCGCCCCCGCTCATGCCGTAGACCTCGCCGAGAAAGAGCGCGGCGAAGCCGTGGCCGTACATCGGGCTCGGAGCGCCTTCGCCGGCGAGCAGCCCGCTCTCGGAGGTGTTGTCCAGCACATAGCCGAGAGCGCGATCCACGACGGGGCCGTACTCGCCGCGACCCGGCAGGTGGCCATCGGCCATGAACGCCAGGGCCGCTAGCGCGGTGACGGCGACGTTGCGCCCCCAGCCCCCTTCGCCGAACGATCCGTCCTCGTGCTGCTCGGTGGCGAGCCAGGCGAGGCCGCGATTGACCGCGGCATCGAGCTCCGGCGTGATCTCGTTCTCGAGGGCGTTGTTCTCGGCGGTGTCGCCGAGCGGCTGCTGCGCGCACAGCGGGGCTGCGCAGAGCAGCATGGCGGCAGCGCAGACGGCGTGGGGGCGTCGGATCATCGGTTGGCCTCCTCGGCGAGACGCCGGTAGTAGGCTTCGGTCGCGGAGCGATAGATTCCGCTGAAGGCGTCCGAGTCGCCCTGGCGCAGGGCGTCGCGCCACTTCGGCGGGAGACCGCCCCAATCGGCGCCTCGGGCCGCCTCCGGCCCGAGGGATGCGCCCTGCTGGCCGACGCGGGATTCCTCGCCGCGGTTGTCGCCGGTCGGGTTCTGCTCCTGCTGCGCTTGTTGCTGCTGGGCCGGCGCCTGGCCGGGATCCTGCCGCTGCTGATCCTGCTGCTGTTGTTGCTGCTGCTGTTGCTGGCGATCGGCGGCGGCGATGAGGGCATCCAGCTTGCGCACGATGTCCTCCTGCAGGCGCTGCGTCGAGATGCCGGTGTCGCGCTGGTCGAGCCGACCGGCGGTCTGACCCATGAGGCGCACCGCCTCCTGGAAGCGCTCGGAGATCTCTCGCTCGGACAGGATCTCCTCGAGCTGGCCGCCGGCGGCGTCGCCGGCTTCCTCCTCGCCGGGGAGACCCAGGAGTTCGTCGAGGTCGGGCAACTCGGGCTGGTCGGCAGCGCCGGGCTCGGCCGGCTCATCCTCGGGCTGCTCGGGCTGCGGCTCGGCCGGCTGGTCCTGGGAGTCCTGGAATCCCAGCGGGGCGCCGAGCGGCGCCTGCGGCTGTCGGCCGGCGGGCTGCTCCTCCTGCTGCTGAAGCTGCTCGATGAGCTGCGCCCCGCGCTCGGAGAGATCACGCTGCAGTTGCGTCACCGCCGGCAGTTCGGTCTCATCCCGAAAGCCCTCGTCGATGGCGCGGGTGCTCTCGCCGGCTTCGACCTGCATCGCCTTGAGCAGGAGCAGTTCGGCCATCGGCGGGACGGCGCCCTCCTCCTGGCCGGGGCCCTGCTGGCCGGCGCCCTCGCCCTGGGCGCCGCGGCTGAACTCCTGCTCCTGGGGCTTGTCGAACTGCTCGAACGCCTGCAGCATGGCGCGCAGCAGGCGGATGACCTCGTCCTGCCGGCGCAGGGCCGTGTGTGACGGATCGCCCCCCTGCAGGAGCTCTTCGGCAGCGCGCGAGGCCCGGTCGATGCGGTCATGCGCGTAGCTGAAGACGGCGGTGTCGTCGATCGATTCGATCTCCTGCCGCAGGGCGCCGAGCGACTTGCGGATCTGCCCCTGCCGGCCGCTGAGCCGGCGCACCAGCAGCCGCTGACGGCGCGTGAGTTCGGCGCCGTTGAAGGTCGCCGTCTCGTCGCGCAGCGCCATCTGCTGCTCCAGCGCCTCGCGATAGGCGCGCTTCAGCTCGTCGCGCTGGCGCTCGGCCTCGCGCTGTTCGGCCTCCTCGCGCAGCCGCTGGGCCTCCTCGCGGGCGCGGGTGAGCGCCTCGAGACTGGCAAGCTCGTGCTCGCGAGCCTCCCCGGCGATCACTTCGGGTGCGCGCAAGGCGACGACGGCGCTCTCCTGGGCGGTTGCCGCCTCCAGCAGCAGTCCGGCGACGGCCTCCAGCTCCTCGAACCCCTCCCGGGCCTGCTCGGCGACGCCGAGCGTGTTGCGGCTGAGGTCGATCATGCCGGCATCCAGCCCGTCGAAGGCGGCCCGCTGCTCGGCAGCATCCAGCCGTTCCAGCTCGCGCTGCTGCTGCGTAATGAGCATGCTGATCGAGCCGAGCAGATCGGTCAGGGCGCGGCGCAACTGCTCATCGCGGTTGCGCTCCGCCTCGTCCAGATCCTCCACCATCTCCTCGAGCGTCTCCAGGGCCCGGTCCTGCTGATCGGTGGCGTTCTGCCCCTGGTTCTCGGAGATCTCGCTCGCGGCCTCCTGCATGTTCTGCGGCGCCTGCTCGGTCCGGCCGCGCTCCGCCGCCTGGCGCATCGCCTCGGCGCCCGTCGGATTGCGCTCTGCGGAGGCCTCGGCGCGGCTGGCGAGTTCCTCGATCACCTCGCGCGCCTCGCGGGCAAGCTCATCCTGCTCGCGGGCGAGATCGTCGAGCCGCTCGCGCTCTTCGCTTGTCAGTTCATCGATGCGCCGGCCAACGGTCTCGCGGGTGGCTTCCTCGGTCTGCTCGCGCAGTTCGCGCTGCTGTTCGAGCGCGCGCTGCAGGTCGCGGCGGACCATCCACGTGTCCTCGCCGCGGTCGAGCATGTCGATGAGCCGGCCGAGTTCGTCGCGGACGCCCTCCTGCGCTCGCTCGGCCTCGCGGGCCTGCTCGGCCTGCTGCTGGCTGTCCTGGCTCTGCGACTGGCGCGAGAGGGCGCCTCCCGCGCCGACTGACTGCTTCCCCGCCTCGGCGAGCCGGCGGTCCGCCTGATCGAGAAGTTCGTCCAGGGCCGGATCGTCCAGCCGGTTCTGCTCGGCCCGGCGCTGCAGTTCGCGCACGGCGGCCGCCTGCTGCTCGATGCGCTCGGAGAGCGCCCCCTGGCGGGCGGCGCCGCGCTCGGGATCCATCGGGGCGCCCTCGGCCGGGCGCAGCGACTGGGCGAGGTCGCGCTGCTCCTCATCGAGCCGCTTGGCGTTCTCGCGGATGGTCGCCAGCGTTCCGTGCGCCTGCTCGAGGAAGGTTGCCTCGTCGATGATGCGCAGCCGGCGCGGCGCCGAGCGAGCCGGAACCGCGCGCTGCGCTGGGCTGGCGGCGCCCAGCGTGTCCTGCGCCACCGCCGTGATCTCGACGACATCGCCCGGCTGCACATCCAGCTCGGCGAGCCGCAGACGCCATGAAACGGTGGCCCGCACCGCGGGCTCGGCAAGCTCGTCGCCCACCAGCGCCACCGGATCTCCGGCCGGCTCGGGCGGGGCGCCGGCGGAGCCCTGCGGCGGGCGCAGCAACTGACGCTCCAGCGCCAGCCACGCCAGCCCGACACGATCGCGCGCCTCGCCCTCCAGATCGACCTCGGCGCTCGGCAGATACCAGTCGTCCTCGGCGGGCTCGGTGACGGCGGCGGTCGCGGCGTCATCCGGCGTGACATCGAAGGCGTAGACCGACTCTTCGGCGCCGCGGATGCCGTGCTCATCCTCCACGAGGATCGGCAGGCGCACCGGCTCGTCGGCCACCCAGCGCAGGCGCCAGACCGAGCCGTCCTCGTTGAACGACATCGCGCTCGCCCAGCGGGCGTCGCCGAGCGACGCGGCGGCGAAGGCCAGGTCCTGCCCCGGCCCCGGCGTCGGTACGGGCTTGTTGAGCTGGATCTGCAGTTCGATCGTGGAGCCGGCGAGGATGGCGCCGACGCTCGCCCGCTCGTCCACGCCCGGGCCGAGATCGAACGCGCCGGATCGGAACGCCGCCGCGGCCGGGGCGGCCGCGAGCTGCGCCGCGTAGTCGGGCGGTGTGATGCGGGCGGAGGCGCTGACGACGGCGGGCGGCTCCACCAGGCGGATGCGCTCGGCCTGCGTGCGGTGATCGCGCGTCTCGAACCAGTATTCGACAGTGGACTCGGCGGCGCCGGCGGGAGGCGTGATCTCGACCAGCCGCTCGTACAACTCGGCGGGCGTGATGGTTTCATCCTGCGCGATGGTGATGTGGCGCCGCTGGCCGGTAAGGGCCACCTTGCGCTGCGAACCGGCGGCGCCATCCGTGATGACGCGATACCACGCGTCGACGCGGGTTTCGCCCAGCAACTCGGGCGTGCGCACCAGTGCCGCCCGCAGCGGAATGGCCACACCCAGCGGCTGCACCTCCCGATCGGTGGCGTCCACGACCTCGGTCAGCCGCGGCCACGCCACCTCCGACCAGGGCGCAAGCGTGCGCAGGGCGCCGACTCTTGCGTACTCGGGACTTGCGATCGCGATGAGCGCAATCAGCGCCAGGCACATCGCCAGCACACCGGCGGCCCGCACGCTCGGCGCCCTGGCCACCAGCCCGCCGCGATAGCCGGCGAAGCGCTCGGCGGCCTCCCGCGCCGTGCGCGCGCTGAGCATGCCGTGCACGCCGTGGTCATCGGGCTCGGCGCCGAGTTCCAGGCCGCTGGCGAGCAGTCCCTCCAGCCCCGCCGTCCGTCCCGGCTCGGAGCGCTCGATGCGCAGCGCCACCTGCGTCAGGCTCGGATGAAAGCGCAGGGCGGGCCAGATCCACAACCAGATCGCCGTGACCAGCGCCGCCAGACCGATCGCCCAGTGGGTCCATCGCAGCCCCATCGGCAGGCGCAGGGCGAAGTCGACCACGCCGAGCACGACTGCGGCGCCCAGCGCCGCCGCCAGCGTCAGCAGCACCCGGCGCAGCGTCAGCAGCGCCCAGGCGCGCCGCCGGATCGACGCCAGGGCGTCGGTCACGCGGGCCAGTGCTGCCCCGCGGCCGTCAGGATCGGGCTTCCTCGTCACGCGGGTCCTTTCTGAGCCCACAACAACGTATCGGGTCGAGCGTGCATTCGCCGGGATTCCGGCAATTCTGAAGGCCTCCATCCCCTGTACGAACGCCGAATGGGGGCGGATTGCCACGCCCGGGTCACAGCCCCGGATTCCTCCCGGATCTCTTTACGGCCGCGGGGCCCCCGCAAGGGCGACGGCCGCGCCCACGACGGCAGCGACCTCGATCCGCATTGTCAGGCCCCCCAGCCGCACCAGCCTGGCGCCCGCCGCCTCGGCGGCAGCTCGCTCGGCGCCCGTCCACCCGCCTTCAGGGCCGACAAGGACCCTGAGATTATAGGACGTTGCCGGCGTCCCCTCGCCCTCGGCATCCAGCATGGCCACCGACCAGCCCTCCGCCCCCGCCAAGGCCTCCGCGAGTGCTACCGGCGCCCCGATTTCCAGCAGGCGCGACCGCCCGCACTGCTTGGCCGCCTCGATCGCGACCCGCTCCAGCCGGTCCAGCTTGCC
>CAYMJK010000496.1:0-3780 GCA_964390535.1 uncultured Phycisphaeraceae bacterium
TCGGCGCAACATCGAGCCGGCCTTCGACGCCGGTGTGGATGAGCGATGCGGCCCGGCCCGGCCGAGGCGCAGGCTCCACGGCGTGTATGTCGCCAGCGGCGCCAGGGTCTCCATGGTCGGCGCCCCGCCTCGCTCGTTGCCGATGGCATCCACCGCCGGCACGAGCACCGGGAAGGGCGGCCCCAGCCGCGGCGGCTGGTTCGAGACGATGCCGCGGGCGTGGAACAGCGGCCCGTAGTCCGCCCGGTACGCCTCCTGGGCGACGGTCGGGCTCTGAACGCCGGGGATCGCGGGGAATCGCCAGTCGCGCAGCGGGACGAGCGTTCCGTCATCGAGGCGCGGCGCGGCCGACGGCGGCGGCGGGACATCGCGCTGGACCCAGTCGACCAGTCGCACCAGCAGTGCCCGTAGCGTCAGGCGGAAGTCGAGCGGATTACCGGGGTGGGCGGGCGAACCCGGCTCGACCGGCTCGGGCGCCGGCCGGCCGACGAAGTGCTGCCCGCTGGCGAGGTGATAGATGCGCTCGTTGTCCATCGGCGCAACATCGAGCCGGCCTTCGACGCCGGTGTGGATGAGCGATGCGGCCCGGCCCCAGTACTCGTACCCGGTGTTGGTGTAGAACGTCTTGGGGCGATACTCCGCCGGCATCGTGACGAGACCGTCGGTGCGGCCGGTCACCGGATCGGTCTGCCAGCGGCTGGTGAAGGGCCAGATATCGGTGGGATAGAAGAAGGCGCTGAAGCGGTGGGCATCGCGCGACGGCTGGGCGAAGCGGTGATTGAAGCTGCCGCGGCCGGCGCCGGCGGTGTGGATCAGCATGCCGTCGAAGGCGCGCCGACCCTCCTCGTCGATGTTGAAGCTCTGATGCAGGAACTGCCGCAGGAACCGCCCGCTCTGGCTGGCGCCCCAGGCGATCCCGCGCCGGACGCGGAAGGGGCAGTCGGGGTCGTATTTGGCGCAGGAGATGATGTCGCGGATCGCGGCGAGGCCGACGCCGGCGACGCGGGGATTCTCCGCGACATAGACCAGTTCGTAGATGCGGCCGGGCTCGAAGCCGGATTCCATGACGATGTGGGGCGGATCCTCCGCAACCGAACCTTCCATCTCGCGGGCGAAGCGCCAGGAATCGCGCGGGACGACAGTTCGCTCGCCGAGCCGGCCGTCGCGCACGGTCAACACGTTGCGGGCATCGGCCGGATCGCTGACCGGATAGGCGGTCATGCCGCGATGGCCGAGCGCCAGCGTGCGCACGGGGCGCCCTTCCGGAGCGTCGATCACCCAGTCGGCCCGCACCAGCCCCTCGATGGGCGTCACGGGGTTGCTGGCGATCGGCGCCTCCAGCCGCAGGGCGCCCTCTCCCGCCGGCACATCCCACTGCCAGCCGACCCAGATGACCGTGAGCCCGAGGCGCATGAGCAGGCCGTCGCCGAAGTGCTCCGGCGCGGCAGGATCGCGCGAGCCGCGGGCGCCGTTGAAGTAGGCAAGCGAGGCCTTGCCTCCGCGATTGCTGACCTCGACAAGGGCCAGCCGGCGCATGGCCGGATCGACCGGCTGCAGCGCCATGAAGTTGGCGCTGGCTTCCACGAGCCCGTCGTCATTCCGCGGCGCCAGATCGAGATCGACGATGGCGCGGTTGGCGGGATTCTTCGGATCCAGCGAGAAGTGGATGGTCCCGGTGAGCTTCTCGTAGGCGCCGGTATCGCCGAAGGCGCGGCCGTCGAGGACGACCTCGCGGGAGGCGATCTCAATGCGCGTGACCTCGGCGCGTGCCGGGGCGAGGGCGATGCACGTCGCGAGCATCCAGCAGATTGTGACGAATCTGTCCATGTCCCTCCCTCAGCCGCGGCAGTGTACCACAAACCGGGCGGCTCGGGGAGTCGTACGGCCGAATGGTGGCGATGTTCAGTTATCGTCCCCCGCCGACCGGCGTTCCGAGAACCGGCGTCTCGGCGACCACGATGCCGCCGATCGCCATGCGTGCGCGATCGCGGACCCTCTCTACGGGGTGTGTCGCCGCCAGTTCGCGCAGCCGGGGGAGCGCCGGCCTGCCGAGGTCGCCCGAGTTCCAGAGCAGCGCGCCGACCAGCGAGAGCGTCTCGGGGTTGCTGGACCCGAGGAGTTCGATGAGGGGCGGCACAGTCTCGGCCGCCCGCGCCGGGGCGTAGTGAAACAGAAGCTTGAGGGCGCTGGACGCCTCCCGCTGTTCCTCGACTGCTGGCGCCTCGAGTTGGGCGATCATGATTCCGGCGAAGTCGATGTCGCCCTCGATGGCGCGGATCGCGTTCTCGGCTACCAGTGAGCCCTCCAGCGGGCCGCCGGGAGAGGCGAGCCGGCGCAGTGTCGGCAGCGCCGACGCCGCCACGGGCCCCATGAAGCCGAGCGTGGCGATCTTGTCGGCCGGAATCCAGCGGGAGGCCACACGGTCGATCTCGCTGGCGATCCAGAGCGCCGCCTCCGGTTCATCACGACGCATGAGTGCCAGCGCCGTCGCCGCAATGCTCCGTACCTCCGGCTCGATGTCGCGCAGGGCTGCGCGCAGCGCGCCGATCGCTTCGGGCGTCCTCAGGTCCATCGCGCCGAGCGCCCCGGCGGCGGCAAGTCGCACATCCGGATCGGCGTGGTCGGCCAGCCCGAGAACCGCAGGCGCAAGCGGCTGCGCGACGGGGCCGTAGCGGGCGATCACCCCCAGCGCCATTGTGCGCCGCCGCACGAGCTGCGCGGGATCGGTCGCCATCGATACCAGGGCCGGCCCAACCGCATCGAGATCAGACCGGCGAATCCAAATCGCTGCCAGAACGTAGTGTGAGGGATCTCCTGGCGTGCCCTCCAGCGCGCCGACCAGGGCAGTCGTGATGCGCGGGTCGCGGACGCCGCTCCACATCAGGCGCTCTGCCGCGAGCACGAATTGCGCATGCGCCGGCCCCTCCTCCACCACATCGAGCGCGCGATCGAACAGATCGTCGAGTTGCTTGTCCGATAGCTCCTCCTCGTTCAGCCGCTGGCGAAGCTCGCCGGCGAACCGCCAGGACAATCTGCCGCTGCGATCGTTCATCACCACACGGACGAGCGTCCCATTCGGGATCCACTCGATCCAGTCGATCCTCGGCCCGGTGACGAACGGGCGCGCTGCGCCGGCGATTCCCAGGCTGAGCGCGATCGCGCCGGCCGCCGCCCACCCCCACCGGCGCCGGGTTCGATACAACGAAGCCTCGCGCAGCGCGCTTCTGCCGCACTCGGGGCACTGCCGCCCCGGCGCGCCCGTCATGTCATACCAGCATCGCGGGCATCGTCGCCGGCGCCGGCGCCGAGATCGAAGCCAGTCGGCGGCGACGGCCCACAGCAGCAGCGCCACCCCGGCGCCGGCCAGCAGGGCGCCGGATGCGATCCAGAGAAACGCGGAGAGCGTCACGCAGGAACAGTAGCCGGATACAGTGCCGGAGGGTCCAGGCGATCAGCAGGAGGCAAGGATCGGTGATGACGCGATGAGCGAGCGCGGCGGGCTGCTGGTGACGGGGGCGGCCGGGTTTCTCGGCGCGCGATTGTGCGCGCAGGGGCAGCGCGCGGGGTGGGTGGTCACGGGCGTGTGGCGCCAGACGGGCCCGGGCGAGGCGGGGGCGAGCGGCGGCGGTTCCGGCGCCGAGGCCATTCGATGGCTGCAGGCCGATCTCGCCGAGCCGGGGGCCGCCGCCGGAGCGCTCGATGAGGCCCGCCCGAGCGCCGTGATCCATGCCGCGGCCAATGCGCGCACGGGCGACTGCGAGCGCGATCCCGCGGGCGCCC
>CAYMJK010000497.1:0-4008 GCA_964390535.1 uncultured Phycisphaeraceae bacterium
GGCGGCGCCCACTCACGCTCGATCCACTCGTCGATCTGCCGCGTCCGCTCTACATCCGCCCACGAGATGCGCCCGCGCTCGAACAGCCTGTCCAACTCATCCATCGGCGCGGGCAGCTTGATCTGCGACAGCCCGGCCGGCAGATAGATCGCCGCCCCGATCACGATCCCGATCACCAGCACGATCGCCTTCGCCGGCCCCGCCCCCGGGCTCTTGAGGATCACCGCGACGCCCGTCCCGCTCGGGAACCGAAGCCGGTCGATGTCGATGAGCTGCTTGCGCAGCGGGATGATGAACGCCGTCCCCAGCACCGCCCCGGCGCACCCGGCCAGCGCGATCAGCCAGAAGCTGGAGCTCCCGATCGCCAGCGGGATGCCCATGAGCAGCAGCACCGGCGCCGTGAAGATGATGCCCGAGTTCGATGTGTTGACGGTCGAGGCCACCGTCTGCGCGATGTTCGTCTCGAGAATGCTCCCGCGCCGCAGGATCCCGCGCAGCACGCCGAACCCCAGCACTGCCGCGATCGCGCTGCCCCCGAGCGTAAAGCCGATCTTCAGCCCCGCGTACGTGATCGCCGCGTTCATGATCACGCCGACGATGATGCCGAAGACGATGGCGCTGACGGTGATCTCGCGGGCGCCGGCGCTGCGCAGGTCGGCCATGATCAGGTCTCCTCGGGCTCCTCGTTCACCAGTCACCAGAAGAAGGCGGTACAGCGTATGACGCGGGTGGCACAGGCGGGTGGCGCCAGGCGTCTCGCCTGTGCGTGTTCAGCCACCCCGATGCCGGATCAAAGGCGGGCGCCCACCAGCGGGCAAACTGGCGGCCGCGACCCCTTTTCCCCGCCGCACGCGGAGATTCGGGTATGCTTCCGCTCGGAGGTTCTGATGAATGTATCCAGATTGTCGGGGTTCGTGCGATTCGCAGCCATCGCAGGACTGTCGGTTGTTCTCGCCTCTCCCGCCGCCGCCCAGCGCGGCCGGGGCGGGCCGGAGGAGGATCCCCCCAGCCCTCTCCACCAGTATGTCCTGGACCAGACGAAGGAGATCCTCGATTCGGTCGAGGCCGGCGCCGAGGTCAAGCCCGCCATCGAGCGTGCCCGCGCCGTCTTCGATGTCGCCATCGCCTACGGCGACATCGAGGACCCTCAGGCCATCCGCGATTCCGCCCTGTCGCTGCGCCTGCTCGAGCAGTTGAACGCCGCCACCAGCGTCGCCCGCGGCCCGATCCTCCAGTATCTGCGGGCCAACGGCCCCCTCGCGCGCACGCTCGCCTTCATGGTCGCGCCCGAGGACGAGACCGATCGCGTCTACTGGTGCCTCGCCCGCATCATCGACCAGTACCCCGTCGAGGCCGCCGATCTCCCGGCGCTCACCACCGCCATCTGCATCGTCCACGATGGCCGCATCCACCGGCCGCACAGCCCGCCGACGAATCTCGATCCCGCGAAGGTCTTCGACTACATGCGCGCCATCCCCAACGCCATGATCGAATACCAGACGTTCCCGCCGGAGGTGCTGATCTACCTCGCCAACACCCGCGCCTCGCCGCCCGAACTCAGTTGGGCCCACTCCATCGCCAACACCGAGGACAGCCTCGGCGAGCACTACTTCAACATCGAGTACGACTACTCCTACTTCCGCGGCCTCGCCGAGCCCAGGATCGTGCAGAAGGGCTACACCCTCCCGAACCTCCTCGATGT
This sequence comes from uncultured Phycisphaeraceae bacterium, assembly GCA_964390535.1. Taxonomy (GTDB): domain Bacteria; phylum Planctomycetota; class Phycisphaerae; order Phycisphaerales; family UBA1924; genus CAYMJK01. Next base: position 1,703 of record CAYMJK010000497.1, read on the forward strand.
CGGCGGTGTCTGCGTCGATCAGGCCTACTACGCCGAGCACATCGCCAAGTCCGTCGGCGTCCCCTCGATGACCTCCGTCGGGCGCGATGGCGAGATGGGCCACGCCTGGCTCGGCTTCCTGCGCCGCCAGGGCGAGGGCTACGACTGGGACTTCACCGACGGCCGCTACTCCAGCTACACCGATGTCCGCGGCTCCGTGCGCGATCCGCAGATCGAGCGCGAAGTCCCCGAGGCCGCCGTCAAGCTCTGCCTCAGGCTCATCGGGCTCGATCGCGCCCGCGTCGAGGAGTCGGTCGCCCTTGTCGATGCCGTCCGCCGCTTCGGCGAACTCGAAGGGAGCAAGAGCTATCCGCCGCCGCTGCCCGAGGGGGTCGTGGGGTTCGGGCCGCTCGTGGGGGTCGAGCCGCGCCCCCTGAACATGGACGAGATCCTGAAGACGCTCGAGATGGCCCTCGCCCGCGCCCCCGGCCGGCGCGACGCTTGGTACGCCGTCATCCCGCTTGCCGAATCCGGCAAGATGACGCTCGCCCAGAAGCGCCGCTGGGCCGAGGCCCTCCTCGGCTACGCCGAGCGCGACCAGCCCGACTTCGTCCTCGAGATCCTCAGGCCCATGTTCAACTCCGAGCCGCCGGAGGCGCGCATCGATCTCTGGCAGTGGGCCATGCGCGAGTTCCGCCAGCGCCCCGACCTCGCATGCCGCTGCATGATAGAGCAGGCCAGCGCCTTCGCCGAACTCGGCCAGCGCGACCGCGCCCTCGGCCTTCTCGAAGCCGCCTTCAACCGCTTCGCCAACGACACCGCCTGGTCCACCGAGGCCCTCTGGGAGGCCGAGCGCATGCTCCGCGAAGACGAGCGCATCCGCGAGATCATCCCCCTCTACGCCCGCGCATTCCGGCGCATCAAGCGCCCCTCCGGCGCCGGCGCCATGTTCCTCGCCGGCTCCACGTACATGCGCGTCGGCCGCCGCTTCCAGACCCTGCTCCAGGAGGCCGGCGATACCCGCCAGGCACAGCGCATCGGCGAGCAGCTCGACGCCTTCTCCGGCCCCCCCGGCCCACCGGAGGATCGCTGAGGCGTGTGCGGCCGCTTCTACCTCTATTCGCTCGCCGAGGAAGTCGCCGAGGCCTTCGGCGCCGAAGCCCACCCCGACCTTCGCTGGGACCGCCCGCGCTACAACATCGCCCCCACCCAGGACATCCTCATCGTTCGAGTGCCACTGACGACCGCCGTCAGTGCTCCCCCCGTGCCACTGACCTGCTCTGAGGTCAGTGCCCCCCTCCAGCTCACCACCGCCCGCTGGGGCCTCGTCCCCCACTGGGCCGACAGCATCTCCATCGGCGCCACCCTCATCAACGCCCGCGCTGAAACCGCGCGCACAAAGCCGGCATTCAAGGCCGCCTTCGCCCGCCGCCGCTGCCTCATCCCCGCCAACGGCTTCTACGAATGGCAGGCCCCCGCGGCAGGCCCCCCCACGAAACGCCCCACGAAGCGCCCCACGAAGCGCCCCATGCGGGCCCAGCGCCCCGATGGCCGCCTCCTCGCCATGGCCGGCCTCTGGGAATCCTGGCGCGACCCGGCCGACCCCTCGATCCGGCTGCGCAGCGCCACCATCCTCACGACGGGCGCCAACGCCCGCCTCGCCCCCATCCACGACCGCATGCCCGTCTTCCTCGAAGGCGATGCGCGCACAACCTGGCTCGACCCGCGCGCCACCCCCGATCAGCTCCAGGCCCTCCTCCGCCCCGCTGCGGACGACCTCCTCACCCCCACCGAAATCACCCGCCGCGTGAACCACACCGAAAACGACGACCCGTCCGTGCCCACCCCCGCCGAATCCGCCGACCCCGACAGCCGCGACGTCGGCAAGACCGGCCTGCTGTTCTAAGAGAACCATCCCGAACGTCGAGACCACAGAGGCGCCGAGCTCGCGCGTGCTGCCCGATTTCGACGCGGTGTGGCGTCCATCTCTTCAGCCCGGAGGGCTGGACGCCAGTAGCCGGGGGTGGAGCGAAGCGACACCCCCGGAAAAGCGCGCCTTTCCCTCGCCGCAGCCTGAAGGGGCTGCTCGAAGTTGCCGCGCCGCGTGAAGTCCCGCTTCGAGCAACACGCCCGCGCACAGAAGGGAACCCAGCCGCGCGAGCGGCGGGCGCCCAGGACGCCCGATCCGGCAGAGCCGCAGCCCAAGGGCGCCCCCCCCGGTGGCACAGGCGTCCCGCCTGTGCGCCCTCGCGCGCCGATCGGCTCCAGCGCCCCGCGCGCCCGCGGGCGAGGGCAGGGCAAGGGCTGTAGGCGGTACCTGCGACGCC
>CAYMJK010000498.1:0-2979 GCA_964390535.1 uncultured Phycisphaeraceae bacterium
GGCAAGGCCCGCGATGAGTTCCGGCTCGATGCCGGCGAAATCGCCCGTCCATCGCTCGGGGTCCGGGTGCGTCCCCGTCCGGATCAGCACGCGGGACTGGTCGATCGCCTCCAGCGGCAGGGCGAGATCGGCCACCCCCACGCGTCGCCCGCCCCCGCCCGCGCGCGCGCCGCTCGCCGCCGCCGCGGCCGTAACCACCCGGCACGGCCCGACGAACCGCTCCAGCGCCCACTCGTCCACCCCGCGCCCCCCCCGCCCGTAGTGGCACTCTCCATCGACATGGGCGCCGAGGTGCACCGTCGAGCGGAGCGTGGAGAGCGTGATGTGGTCGCCGCGGGCAGTGTCCAGCAGGATCTCCCGCGCCGGCGGCGTGTCGCCGGGGAAGACCTTGAGGCGCTCGGTGATCGGCGGGGAGATGTCGATGAGCATGGCAGGGGAGGATATGACCGTGCCACTGACCTGCTTTGAGGTCAGTGGTTTCACCTCCGCCCGGAGTACGCAACCCCTTGATCAGGCGCCGCCCCGAATCCACTGACCTCAGAGCAGGTCAGTGGCACGGCGACATCTCTCGCCCGCCTCACGCCGCGATCGCGTACCGGCCATCTGCAATCAGCGTCGTCAGCCGCTGCTCGTCCCCCGCGCGGCCGAAGGCGTCGAAGCGGGCGCCCATCCGCACGGGCCCCGGCTCATCCGGGTCGTCCAGCAGCCACACGATCGTCGCGAACACGAACACGGCCCGCCCGGGGCCGATGTCCGGGCCTGCCTCGGCGCCCTCGCCGACGGAAACCTCCGGCCCCGGCAGCGCGATCCGCATCGCGATCCGCGTCCCGGGGGCGATCGGGTCATCCAGCTCGAACCGCAGCCCGCTGGAACTGATGTTGTACGCGTGCCCGTCGCAGGTGAACCGCGCGCTGTCGAGCAACCGCACGGAGATCGGCGTGTACGCCGCGGGGAGGGTGTAGCGGGTCGAGCTGCGCCGGTCGGCGCCATGCGAGGTGAGCGTCATGAGCGTTCCTGTCTTGGGGCTGTCTGCCGTGGCACGGATCGGCGGAACCGGCGGCGCGGTTGAGGCAAATCGGACCAACTACGTCCGAAAACCACTGCAATGTCGCGCCCGGGCAACGCCCAACGCGCGTGTTGTGCCGCGGCGACGTTTCCGCTCCAGCCGGCGCGCGGGCCAGCCGATCTATGTTGCGATGAAGCAACATGGCGATACTCCCCACGGCCCCCCCCACGGTCCCGGACGAGGCCCCTCGAAGATCGACCCGCCGCGCCAGCCCCCCGGCCCGACCGCCTCGCCGGTCGTTGCCGACCGGTTCACGGCCCTGGTCCACGAACTGAACAACCTGCTCGACGGCTCCATGCGGAGCCTCGGCCAGGCCCGCCAGGCGCTGGATGCCGACTTCTCCGCGACCGAGTCCCAGGCCCTCGATGGCGTCCGCGAGCGGGTGGAGACGGTCTACGGCTCGCTCCAGCGGATGTGCGAACTGGTCACCGCGGCGATGACGGGCGCCGGGAGCCTCGGCTCGGGCGTCGGCGGCGAGCCCCTCTCGCTGGCTGCGGCGGCGGAGCACGCGGTCCGCGTGATCACGCCGATCGCCGGCGAGCGGCGGGTGACGGTGGCGATGCGCGACAGCGAACTGACCGACGGCGTGCTGGCCGGCCCGGTGTACACGCTGCTGCTCAATGGGCTGCTCAACGCGGTCGAGTCGGTGGCGCGCAGCGGGCGCCCGGGGCGGGTCGAGCTCGGGATCCGGGTGAAGCGGGGTCGCGGGGCGGCGCCGGCGCAGGTGATCGTCGAGATCACCGACGATGGTGAGGGGCTGCCGGAGGCGGTGGCGACCCAGACGCTCTTCGAGCCCGGCGTGACGAGCAAGCCCGGCGGGTTCGGCGTGGGCCTCGCGCTCTGCCGGCAGGTTGCAGAGGATCTCGGCGGGACGATCGAGCTGGCGCCGAAGACGGCGCCGGGGCAGCCGGGCGCCACGCTGCGGATCACCTACCCGGCGCCGCGCGACACCGGCTCGGACACCATTGGCTGACGATGCTGACGATGACCCGGCGCATCCTGATCGTGGATGATGATCCGATCGTCGCGGACTCCTTATCGGAGTTCCTCGGCGCTGACGGATGCGCCACGGCGACCGCGTACGACTGGCCCGAGGCTCTGGCGGCGCTGGCTGAGGCCGAGCACGAGGCGCACGGCGCCGACACCCTGCCGCGCCCGTTCGACGTGGTCATCTGCGATGTCTCGCTGCCGAGCGGGAGCGGGCTGGACCTGCTGCGGGAGATCGGCCGGAAGCATCCGTCGGTGGTGGTGATCATGCTGACCGGATACGGCACGATCGAGGCGGCGGTGGAGGCGCTGCGCCGCGGAGCGAGCGACTATCTGACCAAGCCGCTGGTGGACAGCGAGCTGCGCATCAGCCTCGAGCGGGCCCTGAAGCAGCGCGAGCTGCTCGCGGAGAACACGCGCCTGCGCAGCCAGCTCGACGGCCGCTACGGGCTGGACAACATCGTCGGCGCCGACCACCGCATGATGCGGCTGTACGAGCTGATCGAGGCGGTTGCGCCGAGCCGGACAACGGTGCTGATGACCGGCGAGAGCGGCGTTGGCAAGAGCCTGATCGCCCACGCGATCCACCTCCGCAGCCCGCGCCGCGACAAGGCTTATGTCGAACTCTCCTGCGGGTCGATCCCGGAGACGCTTCTCGAGAGCGAGCTGTTCGGCCATGTCAAGGGCGCGTTCACGGGAGCGCACGCGGACAAGGTGGGACGCTTTCTCGCGGCGGATGGCGGGACGATCTTTCTCGATGAGATCAACTCGGCCTCGCCGGGGATGCAGCTCAAGCTGCTGCGCGTCCTGCAGGAGCGGCGCTTTGAGCCGGTGGGCTCAACTGAAACGATCGAGGTCGATGCGCGCGTGGTGCTGGCGACAAACCAGGACCTGCAGCGGCTCGTGAAGGAGGGGCAGTTCCGGCA
>CAYMJK010000499.1:0-3904 GCA_964390535.1 uncultured Phycisphaeraceae bacterium
GATCAGGATCTCGGCGCGGCAGCCGGCATTGGCGAAGCCGCGCACGAGGGCCGCTGACGCGTGCCGCACGAAGGTCGAGTATCGGCAGGTCGGCACGAGCACGCGCAGCGGCCCGGCGCCGCGCTGGGCCCGGGCCTCGGCGTACCTGCGCCCCCACCACGCCCGGTCGCGCCCCGCGTACATCGCCTGCGCGCGCATCCAGAGCGCCCGCGCCTCCTGCTGCTGTGCTGCCGCGGCGGCCTCGACCACCTCGGACGCCGGCGGCGCCGCCCGCCGCGCCACCCCCGGCAGCGCAATCACATGGCCACGGATGCGCGCCGCCAGCCGCCCCTGCAGCGCCGTCAACAGCCGGCGCGTGGCGTCGTCGCCGGTGAAGATCTCGATCTGCCTCGCGCGCAGCGGCTCGCGCAGGTCAACCAGCGCCAGACCGTCGAGGAGCTCCAGCGGATCCGCCTGCACCAGGCTCACGCGGACCCGATGTCCGTCCGCTCGGGCCGGCGCGCGCGCAAGGGCGGCCAGCAGCCACGGCGGATCGGCGCCTTCGAGCGTGATCGGTCGCGCCTCGGCCTGGGCGAGCTTCGCGGCCAGCGCCTCGGCCGCCTGCTTCTGCTCGCTGAGCCCCTGCCATGCCCACGGGCGGGCGTCATCGCGCGCGCGCCGGATGATGTTGCCATCGCTGGCCGCGTACCACTGCTGTGCGCGCATCCGGGCCGACCAGGCCGGCAGCGCCCCGGCCGCGGGCGCCCCGGCGGCGCCCATCGCCTCGATATTCCCGCGGCACACACTTTCGAGCGAGTCCGGCGCCAGTCGGTCGTCGGGTAACCCGCGAATCGCGGCTCGGACCTCTGCCGCCTCGGCGCTCGCCTGCACATCGTCCGGCAGGCCCGCAAGCGCGGCCCCGGCCAGCGTCGGCAGACCCAGCGCGGCAAGGTTCGCCACGATCAGCAGGCGGAGTTCGTGATCCTGCGCCGCCCGTTCTATCGCCGCGGCGGCGGGCGCCAGGAAGGCCCACGGCCGATCCCCGGCGCGCCCGAGCATGAGGAGTTCGTCGCGGCCGCTCGCCACGCGTTTCGCGGTTGCAGTGGTCATGCGACCTGTATCGGCCGGGCGGCGTGGTCGCGCCGAAGAACGGCGAGCTATATCCCGGCTGCGGGCGCGGGTCGTTGACGTTGCGCGATCGCCCGACTGGCGCCGGGACGAGCACCGATGACTCACCCGCCCGGCCGACCGCACCGCTCCCCCCGGTTTGACACCGCCGCGCCCGTGTGGCGCGGCTGGGCCGGCTGTGCGGCCGTTCGAAGGCGGTCAGCCCCACGGGATCTGGCGTCGCGTCCGCCGGTTTGCGATAGTTCGCCCGATCGCCGCACTATTCACCCAGGGGACTCTGCCCATGCGCCTGCCCGTCGCCCTCGCCGCCGGCCTCGCCCTTGCCTCGCCCGTCATCGCACAGAACACGGGGCACACCGGCCAGAACGCCTCGCGACGGGTCGACGCCAACGGGACTGCCCGCCAGAGCGATCGCGCCGAACCCACCAGCGCCCACCGAAGCCACGCGGCGCCGCATAACGCGCAGGCCCGCGGCAGTGATGCGCAGCGCGGCGCGGACAGCAACGCGATCGGCAGCAACGCCATCGCCCCCATCGGCCCCGCGGGCGCCGCCCCGGACTGGCTCGACCCGCCGGTCTACAGCGACACCGCGCTGCGCGATCGCTTCGACCACGACAGCGACGGCGCCCTCGACGCCAGGGAGCGCACGCAGGTCGCCGAGTTCCTCCGGCAGGAGGCCCGGGCGCACCATCAGTGGATGCTGGTACGCTTTGATACCGATGGTGACGCCGCGCTTTCGGCGCGGGAGCGGGCGCATGCCCGCGAACTGCTCCGGGCCGAGGCCGAGCGGCGCAACGCGGCGCTCGTCAAGCGCTTCGATGCCGACGCCGACGGCCGGCTCACCGGCGAGGAGCGGGCGCTGGCCCGTGCCACCGACCCGGACAGCGCCGAGCATCTCGACCAGTTCCAGCGCATGCGCGCGTGGGCACAGCGCCGGCGCAACGACCGAATCGAGGAGGTCCAGGAGCGCCAGAACGCGCGCGCCGACCAGCGCCGCAACAGCAAGGAAGCCGGCGCCGATCGGCGCGAGGCCAGCGTCGAGGACCGCGCCGATTCCCGGCCGACCCGTCAGGCTGGGGTTGCCGACGACTGATCGATCACCGGGCCGGCGCCTGGCATGGCGCCCCGGCGCCGGCGCATCCTCGTCCGCCACCCTATCGTTCCCCAGTCGAATCGAGGCGATGGCGGGGCCCTTGGCGGGCCGCCGCCGCGCTCGCGCATGCGCCGAGGGCGCCCGGAGCGGCTGGTGGACCTTGCCCGGCATCTGGAAACGACGCGGCCGATCGCCGAGCTTGCGCGCGCGCTGGAGGCGGGTGGGCGCCTCGTCGCCTCCGGCGGAGCAGGGTCCAGCGCCGTCTTCGTCGCCGGCGCCCTCGCCCGGCGGACCGGGCGCCCGCTCGTCCTCCTCATGGCTCACGTGGACGAGGCGGAGGCGGCCGAGGCCGAGCTCGTCAGCGATGGCTGCGAGGTCATCCGGCTCGCGGCTCTGGAGTCGCTCCCGGGGGAGACGGGGGCCGCGCTCGACCTGTTCGCGGAGCGGCTGCACGCGGTGCGGGCGGCGGGGGAGCTTGGTGCAGGGAAGCGTGCAGAGCACGGGCCCTCCCGGCAGGCTGCAAGCCTGCCGCACTCGGGTGGGGCGCCGACGGTCATCGTGGCGTCGATTCACGCGCTGATGCAGGCTGTGCCGGCGCTGGAGGCGATGGAGGGGCTCTCGCGCACGATCGGCCGGGGCCAGCGGGTCGATCCGCAGGAGTTGATCGGGTGGCTCGATGGCGCCGGGTATGCGCGCACGGGGGCGGTCGAGGAGCCCGGCGAATACGCGGTCCGCGGCGGGATCGTGGACATCTACCCGCCGGCCGGGTCCGTGCGCGCGGCCGGGGGCGCCGACGAGCCGGCTGCGCCCGTGCGGCTCGATTTCTTCGGGGACGAGGTGGACCGCATCCACGAGATCGACCTCGACACCATGGGCTCGGACCGCGAACTCGAGCGCGTGGAGTTGCTGCGCGCGAATCTGGATGCCCAGGAGCATATCGAGGGCGGGAGCTTCCTCGAGCTCCTGCCGCGGGAGGCGCTGGCGCTGGTCGTCGAGACGCTGGAGGTGACCGAGCAGGGTCGCGGGTATTACGAGCGGGTAACCGACAGCCGCGGCGTCTTCGGGCCGCCGGCGGTGCTGAAGCTGCTGCGCGAGCGGTTCACGGGGTTCGCGGAGATCAATCAGTTCTCGGGCGTGCGCGCGGAGGCGGCGGCGATCGATCTCCCGGTGCGCCCCCTTCCCATGTTCGACCGGGATGCCGCGAAGGCGGTGGGCGAACTCGAGGAGTTGCTCGGGGACATCGGCGCTGAGGGGCGGCTGGTGGTCGCCTGCGAGAATCCGGCCGAGCTGCAGCGGTTCGGCGAGCTGTTGACCGAGTTCGGGGGCGACTGGCGCGAGCGCATCGACAGCCGCCTCGGCTACATCCATCGCGGGTTCATCTTCGAGCCAGGCAATCAGCCGGCGCTGGCGGTGGTTCCGCTGCACGAACTGCTGCACCGGTTCGGACGCCGGCGCCGGGCAGCGCGGCTGCGCTCCGGGCGGGCGATGGACACGTTCCTGGAGTTCGCGCCCGGCGACTTCGTGGTGCACACCGAGCACGGGATCGCCCGCTTCGTCGGCCTGACGACGCTGAAGAAGGCGCCGCTGAAGAGCGCCACCTCCGCACCCACCAGCCGCGGCGGCCGCAAGGGCCCGAAGGCGGAGCCCGAGGAGTACCTCACGCTCGAGTTCGCCGGACGCGCCAAGCTCCACGTGCCCGTCAGC
>CAYMJK010000500.1:0-12470 GCA_964390535.1 uncultured Phycisphaeraceae bacterium
TGCTGGCGCTGTACAACTCGAAATCGATGTCGCCGAGGTTCGTCTCGACCCGCACCACGGTGTGGTACGGATCCGAAAGCTACATGATGTTCGGAAACGGGGTGACCGAGAGGAAGACCCGCGCCTCCAGCGCCTCGGCGAAGGCGATCGAGTGATCGCGCAGCCGCCGGGCCGGCGAAGGCGAGCGGAACCCGAAAAGATCGGAAATGCGCAGCATCGATATGGCTCCTGGTCGCCCGGCGCCGCGGCTGAGCCGGGCCGGGCGGGCGTGGGGTAGGCGTCTAGCCTATTCCCTTACGCGAGGCGTCGCAAGGGTTTTCTGCGGCGGCCGGGCCCCGGCGGGGGCCCGAGGGGCGATGCGGAGCCTGAATGCAAGGTCCTGAAACCACGGCAGTTGCAGCAGACCGGCCCGCCGCGCCCGCCCCTGGCGGCCGGCCGAGCCGGGTGGCGGCCATCATCCCCTGTTTCAACCGCCCGGGGGACCTGAGCCGCCTGCTGAGCGATCTGGGCGACCAGTGTGCCGCGGGCACAGGCCTGCGGGTCGTGATCGTGGACAACGCCTCGGCCCCCCCCCTGACGCTCGACCCGCCCCCCGGCCTCCACCTCGAAACCGTCCGCCTGGAGATCAACCGCGGCGGCAGCGGCGGGTTCAACGCCGGGGTCGCCCACGCCCTGCGCGCCGGCTCGGCCGAGTTCGTCTGGCTGCTCGACAGCGACGCCCGCCTCGAGCCCGGCGCCCTCGCCGCGCTGCTGGCCATCATGGACCGCCGCCCGGAGGTCGTCATCGCCGGCTCGGCGCTGGCGGATCCGGCGTCGGGCGCAGTGTTCGAACTCGGCGGCTTCGTCGATCGGGGGGCCGGAGAACTCACTCAGCCGCTGCCCGCCGAGCGAGGAGACCAGGTCGGCGGCGATGGCGCGCGCGAAGTCGAGTACGTCGCGGCGTGCAGCATGCTCGTCCGGCGCGAGGCCGTCGAGGTCGCTGGGCTCATGGCCGACCTGTTCGTCAATTCCGATGATGCCGAGTGGTGTCTGCGGATCGCGCGCCGGACCGGCGGCAAGGTCGTCGCGGTCGCGTCATCGGTGGCGCGACATCCCGATCCGGACAAGATGCGCACCTGGGCCCGCTACGACGTCGCCCGCAACTGCCTCGTGGCCTCCGAGGCGCTCGGCCTCGGCGCCGCAGTGCGCGGGCGCAGGGCATGGCGCGAGGTTGCCCGCGCGCTGGCGCAGCATCTCGTCGGCCGCGATGATCTCGCCCGGTTGCACCTCCGCGGGCTGGAGGATCTGCGCGCCGGGCGCCTCGGCTCCTCCGCACCCCGCTTCGATTTCGAGCGCCCGCGCCCGCTGGACGAACTGGCCGAGCAGATCGCATCGATGCGCCGCCGCGCCGGCCCGCCGACCCTCTCGCCCGAACTGCGCTGGCTGCCCGCCCCCGCGCGCGCAGCGCTCGCCGCCGCCGGTGTCGATCTCGAGCAGGCGCCCCCGGCGCACGAGGGAGGCGATGTCGCGCGCGCGTTGGTGGCGCTCGTCGGCGGCATCCTCTCGCGCAGCGCCATCGTCAGCGCCCGCGCCCGGCCGGGAGACTGGATGCTCGGGCGCGAGATGCTCCTGGTCGCCGAAGACGGGTTCGTCGTCCGCCGACCGGGAGGCTTGCGCCCGCTGGCGTCCTGCGCCGGCACGCTGATCCGCGGCGGGCTGCTCGCGACGCAACTGGCCCTCCGCGGGGCCGGCGCCGCCCCGCTGGTCCCCCCAGCGCCGCTCGTCGAGGGCGCCGCGCCCCGCCTGAGCCTCTCGATCGTGATCCTCTCCTGGAACCGCCGCGACGCTCTGCTGGCGACGCTCGGTCACCTGCGCGCGGGACGGTTCAGCGCCGAAGCCGAGATCATCGTCGTGGACAATGCCTCCAGCGATGGGAGCGTCGCCGACGTGCGCGCGCAGTTCCCCGATGTGCGCACGATCGAAATGGCCGGCAACGCCGGCGTCGCCGGCTTCAACCGCGGCGCGGCGGAGGCCAACGGCGACGTGCTACTGATCCTCGACGACGACGCGTGGCCCGACGCCGACGCCCTCGGCCAAGCGCTGGCCCTGCTCGACGAGCGCCCCGATGTCGGCGCCATCTCGCTTCTGCCGCGGCATCCGGTGACGCTGCGCCCCGAGTGGCCCTTCGCCCGCGTGCTCGGGAGCGCCGCCCGCGACGACTGGCCGGTCATGGGCTGCGGCAATCTCGTGCGCCGCGAGAGCTGGCAGCGCGTCGGCGGCTACGAGGAGAGCTTCTTCCTCTACCGCAATGATGTCGACCTCGCGCTCAAACTGCTCGGCGCCGGCGAGAAGGTCTGGTTCGATCCGACCTGGGTCGTCTGGCACGACAGCCCCGCCGCCCGGCGCAAGAGCCGACGCTGGTTCGAACTGGCCACCCGCAACTGGATCTGGCTGGCCCGTCGCCACGGCCGCGGAGCATCGAAGTGGCTCGGGATCGCGCTCGGCTGGGCCAACGCCCACCGGCTGGCGCGCGCCTCGCCGCCCTCGCATGCGGCGGTCCTGCGCGGGACCTGGCAGGGAATGACGCAGCGCCCGCCGCACAAACCACCCTCGACAGGCGCGACCGCGGGCGCCGCCTGGAGGACGCTCCTGCGCGCGCGCAGGCGACGCGACTGAGACCCCCTCATATCAAATATCCACCGCCGCCCGCCGGATCCGTATCTCCTGCGGCGGCGAGAGCGTGCCGCGATCGATGCCCGGGCACGTCCGCCCCGCCCGGCGCCACGCCGCCTCGCTGCTCAGGTTGCTCCCCCAGAAGGGCCACGTGCGGCACTGGGCCGGTCGGTCCTCGTACACCCCGCAGATCGCCTTGCCGGGGATCGATTCGCGATCGAGAAACACGCAGTCGAGCCCGTAGCTCGTCTCCCGCTCGACCAGGCTGCGCCCCGCACGCGTGCCGCGCGTGTAGCGCTCCAGAAACTCCTCGACCGTCAGGTTGAGCCGCCGCGCCAGCGCCGCGGCCTCATCGTCGGAGACCAGCACGTACCCCTCCGGCCCCGTGCAGCAGTTGCCGCACATGGTGCAACTGAAGCGCAGCCCCGGCGCCCGCTCCCCTGGGCGCGGGCGGTCGAACCACTCGAGGCTGGTCGATGCGGCAGGCACGCCCGAGTGTAGGAGCGGCGCTGATCCGGCTGTGCCACCACCGTTCCACAAGCGCACCACCGACCACGGCTCTGCGTGGTCGGCGCCGAACGCGCAATCGGCGCCACCTCCCGAAGCGCCGCCCGCTCAAGCCGGCGGCCGCTGGCACGCCCGCTCGATGCGCCGGCATATCTCCGCCGCACGGTCGCAATCCGCCTGCGCGCGCGCCAGCGTCTCCTCCCGCTCGCGCTGGTCATCCAGCATGGCGGCATTGACGCTGATCATCCAGCGGCCGCCATCCGCGGCCGCGCGCGCCAGGATGCAGCAGATGGCCAGGTCGCTGTGCAGATTGCGGTTGGTGATCGGCGCCAGAGTCTCCAGCAGTTCCAGCGCCTCCAGCGACAGATCGATGCACCCCCGCGGCGGCTCGATCGCCGCCCGCACCGCGCCCGGCGTCTGGGCCGCCCGCCGCGGATCCCCCTCCGGCAGCTTCCACAGTTCGTTCAGCGCTGCGTACGCCCGGGCGTCGGCGGCGGCCAGCCCCATCGCCGCGCCGCGCATCTCCCCCAGCCGGGCCAGCGCCGCCCGCAGCGCCGGCTCATGCTCCGCCAGCGACTTCCTGCCGATCGAGTAATTCACCACCATCTGCCCGAGCGCCGCCCCCAGCGCCCCCACCACCGCGCACACCGCCCCCCCCCCGGGCGCGGGCGTCCGGGCGCCGAGCCGGTCGAGGAACTCCGAGATGGTCAGGGAAGCGAGATCGGCCATGACGCCCCGAGCGTATCCCTGCGGCGGCGCCGGCGCGTGCGGGCGCAGGCGAGGGGCGCAGACGAAGGGCCCCGGCGATGGCCGGGGCCCTGGCTCGTGGAGAAACATTCCTGACAGGGTCAGTTGGCGATACCGAACTCACCGACGGCGAAGTCGGTGAAGCCGTCCGTCGTGCGGACGTTGACGGTGCTCACACCGCCGCAGAAGCCAAATCCCTTTGCGCCGGCCTGACCGTGGATGGAGTCGGTCACGCTGTCACCACCGTCACGGGTGATCTCGAACTCGATCAGCGCGAAGGGGTTCGGCTCGACGTACAGGTAGAAGGCGCTGTTCGCCGGCACGCCGATGTCGAGGCTGGCCACGCCGACGGTCCAGTAGATGTCGCCGGTGTATCCATGGCTCCAGGACGCCCACCCGAAGCCGATCGCCTGGTGATTGCACGGCGTGCTGAGCGTCAGGTTCCCGCCGAGCGGGCTGGGCACGGTCGTCACCGGAACGCCGAACGGCCGGGTGTCCGCCGGGAACGGCGTCATCGTCTCGCCGCAGAGCACCGACGGGGGCGCGCCGGTCCCGAACTCCTCGATCGCGGCCACCGGGCAGCCCGCGGCGAACCCGTTCTGGAAGCACAGGAAGTCGAAGAAGTCGAGCGAGCCGCTGTCGTCGCAGTCGGCGCAGTCGCTCTCGGCCGCGAACATGTTCTGGAAGCAGAGGAAGTCAAAGAAGTCCAGCGAGCCGGACTCGTCACAGTCGGCCAGGCAATCGGGGCACACGACCGGCGCCTCGACCGTCGACTCGATGTCGTCGAAGCAGGTCTCGACTCCAGTGAGGCGGATCGAGCCGATCGGCACGGGCGAGACGAAGCTGAAGCGCTCCATGACGCCATCGGCGCCGAAGCCGCCGACCTTCGTGAACGTCCCCGTCATCGGCGCGCCGGTCATGTCGAAGAACTCGATGACGTCGTTGCCCAGACCCGCTGCGCAGGCCCAGCCAGCGAAGCCGAGCGTTCCGCCGGCCCCGGTGAAGTCCAGCGTGAAGTCGCCGAAGCCGAACTGCACGCCGAACAGGCTGCCCGAGTGCGCCTGGACGGGCTCGAACGGGCTGGTGCGGAAGTCGAACCAGTCGCCTTGGTTCACGGAGTTGTGGGTGACCAGGCCGGGGATGACCGGGACGGCGCCCCCGAAGACAGAGCTGATCTGCGAACGGCCGCCGAAGTACGACTCGTAATCATCGATCGAAACCGCGGTGAACGCCCCCGCGGTCACCTGGGCGCCCGCCAGGCCGGCGACGGCGAAGATCCCCATTGCGCCTGCAAAACAGGCCGTGCTCTTCATTTTCTTGCTCTTGTGCATCATGCTGTGTTCCCTCATCTGGAGCGAGCTTGCGCTCCCTGTGACAAACGCGAGCCTGCGAACGACACAGGCCCCTCTCCACCAGTCGAGCGGCGCTCACACGCCGCGCTGATTGCCTGAAAAGGAGGCCGGCAATGCCTCACCGGCGCTCCTGCGGATTCCCGGGATCGCTCCGCGGAAGGGGACAAACGACAACCACCGGCGGCCGGCGCCCGGCCGCACAGTCTTCCAAACACTCGCGCATGTGACACAAGACAACCGCCGCACGGTGGTCACGACCGACAAACACTCACAGCACCACCGCACGTGCTCGGCGATTTCTCACCCGCGCACACGACGCCGAAAGCCTTGCTTCTTTCTTCGTTAAGGAACCCCCGGGGACACCGTCTCCTCGCGTCTGGCGCCGAAACGGGCCAGATTCGCGCAGACGCCACGATGGTACCAGCGCTCCAGTGCGCTTGCAAGCGCAAATCCGCGCGCGCAACTGCTACTCACGGAAACGGCTTCTGGACGGGTTTCGGCGCCCCGGTTGCGTCCCAAAAACCGGCGTTTCAACCGAACGGAAGGCTACTCGCCGGCCGACGCCTTGAGCTCCCGGCGCATGATCTTTCCCGTGGGGTTCCGCGGCAACTGCTCGATCGCCCGGATCCACCGCGGAACCTTGTACCCCGCCAGCCGCTCGCGGCACCAGCTCTTCAGCGCCTGCTCGTCGAACTCGGCCCCCTCGCGCACTTCGACGAACGCCAGGGGAAGCTCGCCGCGCACATCGTCCGCCTTGCCGATCACCGCCGACGCGTTCACCGATGGGTGCTGGTTCAGCGCCTCCTCGATCTCCCGCGGAAACACATTCTCCCCTCCGACGATCAGCATCTCCTTCAGCCGCCCCGTGATGTACAGGTTGCCGCGCAGATCCAGCTTGCCGATGTCCCCCGTGCGGAAGTACCCCTGCTCGTCGAACACCTCCGCCGTCGCCTCCGGCAGCTTGTAATACCCGCGCATCACGTTCGGCCCGCTGATGCGGATCTCCCCCTCGGCGCCCGGCGGCAGGTCGACACCGGTCTCGATGCACACGATGCGCTCGCGCACCAGCGGGATCGGCCGCCCCACCGAGCCGAACGGCGTCGGATCGTCCGGCCGCCGCCAGTTCGTCACCGGCGCCGTCTCCGTCAGCCCGTACCCCTCGCGGATCTCCACGCCGAACCGCTCGCGGAACCGGTCGAACACCGCCTGCGGCAGCGGCTCGCCCCCGCTGATGGCGTACTTGAGGCTCGCAAAGTCCTCCGGCTCCGCCCCTTTCACGCTCAGCAGCGCGTTGTACATCGACGGGATCGCCACGAACACCGTTGGCCGCTTCTCACGCATCGCCTGCACGATCTTCTGCGGCACGAACCGCGCCATGTAGTGCGCGTGAAACCGCAGCACCAGCGGCGTGATCGTCAGCACCGTCAGCCCGAAGATGTGAAACTGCGGCAGCACCCCGAGAAAAACCTCCTTGCTGTCGAACTCGACCCACTGCCCGAACTGCCGCATGTTCGAGCTGATGTTCCCGTGCGTCAGCATCACCCCCTTGGGCCGCCCGCTGGTCCCGCTGGTGTACAGGATCACCGCCAAGTCGTCGTCGCCCGCCGCCGCCGGCCACCGCAGATCGGGCATGCCCGAGAAGCTGAGGTCCTCGAACTTCACCAGATTCGGCACGTCCGGGTTGAAGCCGATGTGGTCCAGCATCGGCTGGACTGTGAGGATGGTGTCGGTTCCGCAGTCGCCCACCACGTACCGCAGCTCCTCTTCCTTGAGAAGGTAGTTCAGCGGCACCACAACCTTGCCGAGCATCCATCCGGCCAGCGCCGCCATGGGGAACAGGCCGCTGGTCGGCAGGAGGAGGCCCACCGTTTCCGTATGGCACCGCTTCTCGATCTCCGAGGCGAGATGGAGGGCGCCCACCAGCAGATCGATCCCGCGGTACGAGCGGCGATCGTCGGTGATCCGCGTCTTCAGCGGATGGGCGGCCAGGGAGCGGATGATGGGCCAGTGCAAGCTCAAGAAAGGCTCCGTTCGGGCGTCAGATCGGCACATTGTGCGCTGCGCCCCGGTGTGGACGACAGAGACTACGCCGCCTCGCGTCCCGCGGACACGGGGAGAGGCGACGGGAGCAGTGATGAGACACCTCGGCAGGATCGGAACCCGTAGCGCCGCAACCCTCGCAGCCGCGGCCGCAGCCCTCGGCGCCGGATGCGCCTCTGATCGCGAGCAGGCCGCCCTCGAGGCCTATCAGCAGCAGCAGTACCGGCAGGCGATCGACCTCGCCGGCCCCGGGGCCCGCCGTAGTGAGCGGGCAGCCCTCATCGCCGGCCTCGCCGCCCAGGCCGCCGGCGACGGCGCCCGGGCCGGCGCCTGGCTCGCCCCCCTCCGCGACTCGCCCGACCCGCAGATCCGCGGCAGGGCCCTCGCCGGCCTCGGCCTCGTCGCCCTGGATGAAAACCGCCCCGGCGACGCCGCCGAATCCCTGCGGCAGGCGGCCGCGACCCTGGATGGCCCCGACGCCGCCCGCGCCCTGCTCCTCGCCGGCGACGCCTGTGTCGACGCCGGCCAGGATGGCCAGGCCCGCAGCGACTACCAGATCGCCCGCATCCGCGCCGGCGGCGCCCAACCCATCACCGGCGAACTCACCGCCCGCCTCGGCGGCGCCCCCGCCGCCCCGCGACGCCCGGGCGATTGACCCCGCCCGCAAAGGAGCCCGGAGCGCAGACTCCGGGGTTCGGCGGAACCCCGCCGCCTCTCGTGCGACTAATACAGGAGCGGGCCGCACACGGCGCCTCGGCGCGGCGGCCATGAATGGCCCGCGGCGCCCCAAGACCCCGGGCGGCCCCCAGCCGCCCTACGGGCGCCCCGCGCGAGGGCGATCCCCGAGGATTATTCAGGAGCTTCCAGATGCGTGGAATCGGCGTGGTTGCGGCGGCGGCTGTGCTTGGCGGCGCCTCGTGGGCGGCGGCCCAGGGCGGGCTCACCTTCGAGCAGCCCGACCCGCAGAAGCCCGTCGTGGTGGACCTGCCCGACCCCAGCGACCCCGCCCTCGCCGCGGACCGGCTGGATGCCCGGCGCCTGCGCGAGATCGACAAGGATCTGCGCAAGCTGCGCCAGCAGTTCTTCCGCGGCTCGCGCTCGACCGAGATCCGCGAGGCCGGGATCGCGCAGCTCCGCCGCGACTACGACGACCCGGCCCTCTACGGAGTGCTGCTGGAGGTCTTCGCCGACGAGGATGCCGATGTGCAGCGGGCGATCCTGAGCATGTTCGCCGCGCACGAGACCGAGCAGGCCGATGGCGCCATCGCCTGGACCGCGGTCTTCGGCGAGGATGAGGACCTGCGCACCCTCGCCGTCGAAACGCTGAAGGATCGCTTCGATGTCGAAGACACGTTCGAGCCGCGCATCCCCCGCGCTGTCAGCAGCGTCGTGCAGGCCGGGCTGGCGAAGTCGGATGACGATCAGGCCGAATGGGCCGCCGGCGTGGCCGAGTCCCTCAAGCTGTACGAGGCCATCCCCTGGCTGGTCAGCGCGCAGGCGCAGGCCCGCAGCAGCGGGCGGGGAACCGGGCCGCTGGGGACGATCATGGTCGGCCAGCAGCAGGCGTTCATCAGCGACCTCACGCCGATCGTCGGCGACTCGGCGGTGGCGTTCGACCCGACCCTGAGCGTCGTGACATCCGGCGTCGTGATGCAGGTATTCGACGCGGTCGTCGTCACCTATCGCGTCGGCGTGCACAGCTCGCTGGTGAACATGACCAGCCGCGCATGGGGCCGCCCGACGGACCGCCTCGGCTACGACCCGCGCCTGTGGAGCCGCTGGCTCAACGAAGACTTCATGCCCCTCCTCGAGGAGCGCCGGCTGGCCGAGGCTGCGGAAGACCCCGGCGCCGAACCCCGCGATCCCGCTGCGCCGGGCGCTCCCACCAGCCCCCCCACTACCACCGGCGGCAACTGAACCTCCCCGTCTCGCCGAACGCGAGACTCCGTGACCACTCCGCCAAGGCGGAGTGGTTGCGATTTGCGGCCGCGCTCACCTCGTGGCGATAACCGAGGCAAGCGCCTGCTGATCGGTGTGGCTCAGGGAGATGTGCCAGGCGGTGATCCCGCGCTTCGCGGCGATCTCGGCAGCGCGGCCGGTGATGCGCAGCGCCGGGGCGCCCGAGGGCTGGCTGACCACCTCGACATCCGTCCACGCAATCCCGCTGCGCCAGCCCGTGCCCAGCGCCTTCAGCGCCGCCTCCTTCGCGGCGAAGCGGGCCGCGAGATGCTCGACCCGCCGCTTCGAGCCCGCGGCGTACGCCTGCTCGGCCCCGGTGAAGACGCGATCGAGAAACCGCTCCCCATGACGATCAATGGACGCCTGAATCCGCGCGACTTGCACGAGATCCACGCCGTGGCCGAGGATCATCGAACGATCCACGAATTGAACCACAGAGGCGCAGAGCCGTGAAGCACAAAGCTCAAAGCACAAAGCTCAAATGCGGAAAAGGAGGCGGTCATCGCGGGCGCCCAGTGTGGATTCCCCGGAGATCTTGAAATGGAGCTGCGGCGCCGATCCCCATCAGACACAACCCCGTTCTTTCTCTGCCCTCTGTGCCTCTGTGGTGAGATTCTTCACGCAGCGCCTGAACGCGCACACGCGCAACTTCCGCCGCAGCCCTTCGGCGCCGTGTCGCCGGACTTCTTCTCCGTCTTCGCCGGCTTGTCCGCCTTCTTGTCCGATTTGTCCCCCTTGTCGCTCTTGCTCTCCGCCGGCTTCTTCTCCGCCTCGGCGCTCTTCTTGTACGATTCGGAGCGGTAGTCGGTCTGGTAGAAGCCCGAGCCCTTGAACAGGATCGCGGCCCCCGTTCCGATGAGCCGCTCCAGCGCGCCCTTGCCGCACTCGGGGCACTTGCGCTTCGGCTTGTCGCTCATCGACTGGAACAGCTCGAACTCGTGGCCGCAGGCGCCACAGCGGTATTCATAGGTCGGCATGGGTCAGGACTCCTGCTGGGGACCGGCCCGGCCGGCGCCCCCACTTCCTTGTGTATCGGCCGGGGCGACCGCTACCTTCGCCGGGCGCAGCACCCGCTCGCCCATGATGTAGCCTGTCTGGAACGCCTGCGACACCCGCCCCGGCGCCACGCCCTCGGCCGGCTGCTCCAGCATCGCCTCGTGCCGGCCCGGGTCGAACTCGTCCCCCGGCCGCGGCACGATGGGCTCGACGCCATGGCTCCCCAGCGCCCGCAGGAGCTGGTCGCGGGCGCCTTGCACGCCCTGCTTGATCTGGGCGGCGCTGGCCGTGCGCTCATCCTGCTGCAGCGCCAGTTCGAGGTGATCCAGCGGCGCCAGCAGGCTCTGCACGGCGGTGACAAGCCCCTGCCGGCGCGCCTCCTGCTCGTTGAGCGCAGCGCGGCGCTGGTAGTTCTGGAAATCGGCGAGGGCCCGGACGGCCCGCTCGCGCAGCTCGTCGCGCTCGGCGGTGAGCTGCTCGATCAGGCCGATCACTGCATCCAGGTCCACGGCGCCATCCTCGGTCTGCGGCAGGGCCCCGAGATCGGTCTCCGGGTCGGCCCAGGCCCGGATCCGGTCCCCGGGGTCGGCGCCTTCGGGTTTGTCGCGTCGTGCGCGCTGCATGGCTCAAATCCCTTCGCGGCGTCAGCCGCCGAGCATGTCCTTGATGCGCTTCAGGAATCCCTGGCTTTCGGGAAGCACCGTCGTGTCCTCGGTCTGCGCGAAATCGCGCAGCAGCTTCTCCTGCTGCTGCGTCAGCTTCCGCGGGATCTCGATCCGCGCCACCACCGCAAGATCGCCACGGCGCCCGGTGCGCAGATTCGGAAGCCCCTCGCCGGAGACGCGGAAGATCGCCCCGTGCTGCGTCCCGCGGGGGATCGTGATCGCCGTCCGCCCCTCCAGCGTCGGCACCTCCAGCTTCGACCCCAGCGCCGCCTGCGAGAAGCCGATCGGCATCTCCAGGATAAGGTGCTCCCCTTCGCGCTGAAACAGCTCGTGCTCCTTCACGCGGATCACCACGTGCAGGTCGCCGCGAGCGCCCTCGCCGGCCGGAGAAACCTCCGGCGGCGGCGGCTCCCCCTCGCCGCCGATCCGCACGGCCTGCCCAACGGACACGCCGGCGGGGATGCGGACGCTGAGCGAGCGCTTCTTCGGCTGCCGCCCCTTCCCGCGGCAGTCGGGGCACATCTCCTTGACGATCGTCCCCCTGCCGCGGCAGGCCGGGCAGGCCGTGACCATGCGGAACATGCCGCCGAGGCCCGCCTGCTGCACCTTCCCCTGCCCGGCGCACGTGCGGCAGGTCTCCGGCGTGGACCCGGGCTTTGCCCCCGAGCCCGAGCAGGTGTTGCAGACATCCAGGCGGGTGAACTCGACCTGCCGCTCGGCGCCGGAGAGGACCTCGTTGAGCGTGAGGGTGACCTGGGTCTCGAGGTCGTACCCGCGGGCCACGCCGCGCCGCCCGCGCGCGCCCGGCCCCCCCATGCCGCCGAAGATGTCGTTGAACATGCTGAAGATGTCCGAGACATCCATGCGACTGAAGTCGTGTGCGGCCGAGCCGGCGCCGCGGAGCCCCTCATGGCCGTACTGGTCGTAGATGCGCCGCTTCTGCTCGTCGGAGAGCACTTCGTAGGCCGCGGCCGCCTCCTTGAACTTCGCCTCCGCCTCGGCGTCGCCCGGATTGCGATCCGGATGATACTTCATCGCCAGCCGCCGATAGGCGCGCCGGATCTCCTCGCCATCAGCGGTGCGCTCGACGGACAGGATCTCGTAATAGTCGCGGGTGGTCGGCATGGGGGAGAGCAGAGATCAGAGATGCCGGCTGGTAAGCTCGCGGTGGCCGTGGCAGGAGCACCTGTTCATCGCGGCCGTCATGTGAACACTGACTTCAGGTTTGCGACTTCCTCGGGCGACAGGCGATCAAGATCGGCTATGGTCATCCCGCCCGCGCGGTTCAGGTGGCTGCACGCCGCAGCGCCGTACCGCGCCACGATGCGCCGAGCCTCGTTGAGACTCAGCCCTTTGGGGCGGATCTCCTCATCCGGCGAATCGTGACACTCGTACCAGTCCTCCCACCCGCAGAGCGGGCAGATATCGCATTCGTCGACCACATCGAGCGTGTATGCGCTGCAGCAGGGGCACTGGAATCGACGGCGCCACGGACGCAGAAGCTCCCGCCGGCATGGACGCTTTCGGGCGTCGCGCCCGAGCATGACAGCCT
>CAYMJK010000501.1:0-9436 GCA_964390535.1 uncultured Phycisphaeraceae bacterium
GTTCGGCGAGATCGGGCTGGCCGATGTAGTCATCGAGGCGCTCGGGCCGCAGCGCGTGGTTGACCGGCTCGTCATCGAGTTCGGTGCGGGCCGCGGAAATCAAGCGCTCCGTCGCCATGGGGCTGAGTCTAGCAAAGGCAGGAACCACAGATGACACAGATGCGGCACAGAGGCCTTATCTGTGCCCTGATCTGTGTCATCTATGGTTCACTCGGTTCAGCGCGTCGAACTGCTGGTCGTGGTTGCAGCACGGGCGTCGGGTTCGGGGGCGGGCGCCGCCTCGCCGGGGGATTCCTCCTCCTCCTCGGCCTCCTCCAGCCACGCGGCGGGGCGCGGGAGCAGGCCGGGCGCGCAGGCGATGTTGTAGGCGGTGACAGCGGCGCAGGTGGCGGACTGGATCAGGTACTCCTCGATCGCCTGGTCGAGCCGGTCGCGCTGCGTGTGCCAGGCGTACCGGTAGTTGGCCCGGCCGGTTTCGTCCCAGAAGAAGCCGGGGACATGCGCCTGTGAGAAGGAGGCGTGGTCGCTGCCGCCGCGCATGTTGAACTCTTCGCGGGTCGTGATATCCACATCCAGATGCTGCCCGTCGGTCTCACTGTAGAAGACGCCGTTGACCGGCGCCGTCGCCGCGGCGAGCCAGTCCACCATCTCGACGGTCCCGCTGAGACCGCCTTCGTAATTGGTGCCGCCATCGTCCACGAAGACGGCGGAGATCTTCTCCAGTTCGCCGGAAGCCTTGAGCCGCTCGACATAGTCGCGCGAGCCCAGCAGCCCCTGCTCCTCGCCCGTCCACAGGATGAAGCGGATGGTGCGCTTCGGCTTTGCGCCGGTTGTCGCCAGAATACGGGCGGCCTCCATCGTGACGCTCGATCCGGTTCCGTTGTCCACCGTGCCCTGCGAGCCGGGGCCGTTCCAACTGTCGAGATGCGCGCTGACGATCACGACCTCATCGGGCTTCTCCGTGCCGCGGATCTCGCCGATCGTGTTGTAGACCTTGATCGGCCCCTCGGTGAAGTGGTGACGCAGGTCGAAGACGAGCTCGATTTCCTGACCATCGAAGACGCGCGAGTTGATGTAGTCGTAGTCCTCGCCGGTGACATCGATGATGATGTCCTTCGGCAGGTCGTAGTAGCTGAACTCGCGCCACCCGCGGGCGCTGGTGGTCCAGACCCGCTCATCGCGGCTGGTGGAGACGAAGCCGTTAATGTCGTCGAACGCGACCCGTTCGAACAGCGGAAGGTCCTCGACATCCGCCTCCCCCGCGGCGACCTTGGCGCGGGCCTCGCCGAGTTGCTGGAGCCGCCCGTTCATCGAGCCGGATGACCCGCGCACGCCGCGCTGCCGCTGCGGCGCCTGCACCAGCACCCAGGCGCCATCGAGCTTCTCCTTGACCGCCCAGTACTCATCCTCGGTCGTCGGCATCTTCACCACGTGTCCGCGCAGCGGGCCGGCGGTGCCGGGGCTCCACGCCAGCGTCGTGAACTGCAACTCGCGCTGCGTGACCCACTCGGTGTAGGCGGCGCCCTCATCATCATCCCGCTCGCGGGCCGCGACGACCCGCCCGGTCGAGGGGCCGCGGTCGAAGCGGACGCCGATCTCGCCCCATTCGTCCAGATGGACGTTCTCCAGCCCCCAGGCCCGGAACTGGTCGGCAACCCAGTGGTTCGCCCGCTCGACGTTCGTCGAGCCGGTCAGCCGCGGGCCGATCTCGTCGCAGAGGTAGGTCAGGTGGTTCATCACCTCGTTGCGCTGCGAGCCCTCCTCGATGATCGCTTCCACGGTCGCCGCGGCGCCCATGGGGATCTGGGGCACATCCACCCGCTCGCCATCGATCAGGGCGTAGGCGACCGAGTCATCGGCGGGCCCGGCCCCGGCGGGGATGGCCGTGGCGGCGAAACATGCCGCGGCAAGGGCGAAAGCGCGCGGGCGCAGCAGGTGCATTCGTGTCATGACACTCCTCTTTCTTTCAGGCGGCGGGGGGCCGGCTGGCGCCTCCCATCATACAGGAAGGCGCTCCTGGCGCGCGCTCATCCGGGCAGGTTCTTCTGCTTCCACAGGGCCTGGAGCTTCTCCGGGGCGACCGGCGCCCAGATGCGGCCATCGGGCAGGTTGATCCGGAGCAGTTCTCGAGCGTCCGAGAACCAGAAGACCTCCGGCTCGCCATCCGCCGCAGCCTTGCTCGAGAGGGACCACCGGGCCGGCCCCTGGGCGATCCGGGCCACGTCGGCCTCGCGGAACCGCACCGTGTTGGAGCGTGAGGCATAGGCGTAGAAGCCGTATTCCGCGCTCACCGGCCGAATCGTCAGCAGCACGGGGAGCAACTGCACCTCGAGCTGGCTCAGGTAGCCCTCCTCCGGAAGCTGCGGCTGGTGGAAGGCGGTCTGCCCGCCGGCGGGGGTGACGGTGACGGTCATCTTGTCGCCATCCTCCCGGATTCCGCGCTCGACGAACAGGCTCTCGGCGGCCTGATGGGGCTTGATGGCGGTGCGCAACTCCCACGCCTCCCGCGTGCGGTCCTTCGACAGGAAGAAGACGCCCGAACCGTCGATGATCGTCCGTCCGGGCTGCAGGAGGCGGAAATCGAGCTGGACGATGTACCCCTCCTCGTTCTCGACGGCGCCCCAGCCGCCGCGCCCGGCGCCGGAATGGATCTCGCCGCGCTTGCCGACGCGGGCCCGGTATCGCCGGTAGCCCAGTTCGGTGGCGTCGATGTCGGCCCCCGTCGCCGCGGGGGTGTAGAGGCGTTCCAGCCGCCCATCCAGCCGCTGGATCGCCTCCAGGAAGTCCTCGTCGCTCAGGCTGGCCAGGAAGGAGGCGCCTGCCTCGATGGCGACGTGGCGGGCGGCGCTGACCAGGGCCGGGTCGGTGAACTCGGCGGTGGCGACCGAGACCTCGTAGGCCTCGCGGGCGTGCTCGTACTCCGGCTCCAGGCAGACCATGTCGAAGGAGACGAACGCCCCGGGCCGCGGCTGAAAGATCGTGTACATCCGCATCTGCCGCGGCTTTCCGGCAGCGCCGGGCAGGGAGATGTAGAAACGGCCGCCGGCGCCGGCGCCCTCGGTGGTCACCACTTCCTCCTCGAGCAAGACCTCGACCTCGGTGTGGACGACCGCGCCGGAGGCGCCCCGCCGGCCATAGCGGGCCTTCAGCTCCTCGAGTACCGAGGCGGCGATCTCGGGCGCCGTGAGTTCCCGGTTGCTGCTGTAGCGGGTCTCCACGCTGAGCAGCCAGCTCTGGTCGGGTGGGGCGCAGCTTGCGCTCACGACGGCGCCGGCCTCGTTCACCTGGGTCTCGGTCCCGACCGGCAGGCGCATGGTGAGCCCGGCGCTGGCGAGGGTGAGGGGGGTTTCGCTGAGTTCGACGGCCACCTGGGCGGAGGCGGCGACGGGGCCGGCGGCGAGTGATATGATGAGTGCGGCCAGTGTTCGGTACATGTCCGGGCTCCGGTGAGGCGTTCGGTGGCGCCGCGGGCATCCCGGGGGGGAGCCGCGCTGACGCGAGCGACCCATAGGGTATCGGGCGCCGGGGGTGGCAAATCCGGCTTGTCCAGCTTCGCAAGGTTGACACTTGATGCTGGCCCCGTAAGCTTCTCGGCCCGGCCCAGGACGGTTTCGGGCGCCGCGACGGGTCGCGGCAAGACACGATGGATCGGGTGAGACGGCTCGTCCGGCTCCGCCAAGGCGCCGGAAGGGCCGTCATCGTCGCCGGATCGTTGCCGGATCGTCTCTGGCGCGGCGTGTGTGTTGGATGCTTTCGTTCGGGAGCGAAGTTCGCGATGCAAGGTGGCAAGATTCGAATCCGGATGGAGGCGTACGACCACCTGGCGCTGGACGCGTCGGCGAAGGAGATCGTCGAGCACGCCAAGCGCACGAACGCGAAGGTTGCCGGCCCGGTGCCGCTGCCGACGCGTATCGAGCGCTACACCGTGCTGCGCAGCCCCTTTATCGACAAGAAGAGCCGCGAGCAGTTCGAGATCCGCACGCATAAGCGGATCATCGACATCGTCGAGCCCAACGCCCGCACGGTCGAGGCGCTCAACAGGCTCGTCGTGCCCGCGGGTGTTTTCATCAAGATCAAGGCGTAGAGTTTTCAGCGGCCGGACCATGGGGTCCGGCCTTTTCGATGGAATTCAGATGAGTCGGCTTCCTCTGCCCGCGAGGCATGAAGCGAGGATGCAGGAACGATGGCCACGCTGCTCGGCAAGAAGCTCGGCATGACCCGCGTCTACACGGACGACGGCGAGAGTGTGCCCGTGACGGTGATCGAGCTCGGCCCGTGCGTGGTCACGCAGGTGCGCACGCAGGAGGTCGACGGGTACGAGGCGGTGCAGGTGGGCTGGGGCGCCATCAAGGCCCGCAACTCGACCATGCCGCTCATCGGCCACGACGCCAAAGTCGGCGCCGATCCGCAGCGGACGCACCGCGAGTTCAAGCCGGCCGATGGCGAGTCGTTCGAGCCGGGCCAGGCGATCACGGTGGACGTCTTCGACGGCGTGAAGTTCGTGGATGTCATCGGCATCAGCAAGGGCAAGGGCTTCGCCGGCCCGATGAAGCGGCACCGGTTCAAGGGGCAGATCGCCAGCCACGGCGTCGAGCGCAAGCACCGCTCCCCGGGCTCGATCGGCGGCCACGCCACCAACCGCGGCTTCTCCGGCAAGCTGAAGAAGGGCAAGAAGATGGGCGGTCACATGGGCAACGAGCGCGTGACCGTCCGGAGTTGCGAGATCATCCGGATCGATCCGGAGCGGAACCTGATGCTGGTGAAGGGCCCCGTGCCGGGGCACAACCAGGCGCAGGTGCAGGTGCGCCCGGCGGTGCGCCTGAACAGGTCCAAGGCGCGCAAGGCAAGCGCCTGAGGCCGATCGGCCCCGCCTGCGGGGCGTGAACATTGCCGTGGGCCCGCACGGGTGGCCCGCGGGCTCGGAGGGTCCGGCCTGGCCGGAAACCGCCGGGCGACGACAGCGAGGGCCGGTCGGCGTGTTGCCGCCCGGCAGGATCGACAGCCGAGTCGATTCCGAGCCCGGCCCGCCCCTCTCCTCGGAGCAGGGGGGGCCACCGAGGCCGAGAGGCGCCGGGCCGGACAGGCGAAGCGAGCTGGCCCGAGAGTTTCGGGGCCGGCTGAACCAGTCCGCCAGGAGGCGGGCGGAGGCGTCGGGCGAGGAAGACAAATGGATGTCCCCGTCTACAACATGCAGGGCAAGGAGGTCGGAACCTTCGCGATCGACGAGCAGGCGCTCGGCGGCGAGGTGAACCCGGCCCTCATCAAGCAGGCTTATGTCCGCTATCACGCGAACCTGCGCCAGGGCTCGGCCCGGACGCTGACGCGCACGATGGTGGAAGGCTCCTCGCGCAAGATCTATCGCCAGAAGGGAACGGGCAACGCCCGCCACGGCGACAAGCAGGCGCCGATCTTCCGGGGCGGCGGCCACGCCAAGGCGAAGCGCCGCACCCGCGAGGACTACCGGCTGGACATGCCGAAGAAGATGCGCCGCAAGGCCAACCGCAACGCCCTGCTGGCGAAGCTGGTGGATGGCGAGGTGAAGATCGTCGACCGCCTCGATCTGCCGGCGCCGAAGACCAAGACGTTCACCGACTTCCTGAAGGCGGTGGGGGTGGACCGGACCGCGCTGGTGGCCCTCTCGGCCGACCCGTCGCGCAGTCGCAACGCCCGCCTGAGCGCCCGGAACATCGACGATGTGACGCTGTGCCGCTCGGATCAACTCACCTGCTTCGAGATGCTGAACAACCGGTACCTGGTCATCGAAAAGGGTGACCTGGAGGCGTGGCTCAGCGGGCCGAGCTCGCAGACCGGCAAGGACGCCCGCCTGAGCCCCATGGGCGGCCGCGCCCGGCAGGAGGTGGCGTCATGATGGTCTCGCACGTGCTGAAGAAGCCGCTGGTGACCGAGAAGAGCACGTTCGACATGAACGAGCGTAACCGCTACGCCTTCGTCGTCGATCGCCGCGCCACCAAGGACGACATCAAGCGAGCCGTCGAGACGGTGTACGACGTCAAGGTGGAGGCCGTGAGCACCATGCGCCGCAAGGGCGGCTCCCGCCGGCTCCGCTACGGCTGGGTGAACGAGGGAATCACGAAGAAGGCGATCGTGCGCCTGCGCGAGGGCGACACCATCGACCTGTTCTGACCGGACTGACTGGATTCTGACCGAGGCGAGTACTGACCATGCCCATCCGAACCTACAAACCGACAAGCGCTGGCCGGCGCAACGCCTCCGTCAACACCCACGAGGCGATCACCAAGAGCGCCCCCGAGAAGTCGCTGCTGCGCCCGCTCCCCAAGAAGGGCGGCCGCAACCACCCCGGAAATATCACCGTCCGCGGCCGCGGCGGGGGCGCCAAGCGCCGCTACCGCCTGATCGACTTCAAGCGGCGCGACCGCGATGGCATCGAGGGGAAGGTCATCGGCGTCGAGTACGACCCCAACCGCAGTTGCCACATCGCCCTGATCCAGTACGACGATGGCGAGAAGCGCTACATCCTCGCCCCCGTCGGCCTGACGGATGGCGACACCGTCCTGAGCAGTTCGACCGGGCCGATCGAGCCGTCGGTGGGCGCCTGCATGCCGCTGCGGTTCATCCCCACCGGCCTCAACGTCCACTGCATCGAGCTCCTCCCCGGCAAGGGCGGCCAGATGTGCCGCTCGGCCGGCATGTACGCCCGGCTGGTGAACAAGGAGGACGCCTACGCGACCCTGGTGCTCCCCAGCGGGGAGAGCCGGCGCGTGCCGATCGACTGCCGCGCCACCATCGGCCAGGTCGGCAACACCGATCACCAGAACCGCCGCCTGGGCAAGGCCGGCCTGACGCGCCATCTGGGGCGCCGGCCGATCACCCGCGGCGTCGCAAAGAGCCATCACGCCCACCCGCTGGGCGGCGGCGAGGGCCGCTCCAAGAGCAACCGCGCCCCCGTCGGCCCCACCGGCGTGCACTCCAAGGGCGGCGGCACCCGGAACAAGAAGCAGCACAGCACCGATCTGATCATCCGCCGCCGGCGCAGCCGGCGCTACGGCCAGTTGAAGAAGTGACGGCGAGGACCGACCATGGGACGTAGTCTGAAAAAAGGCCCGTATGTTGATGAGAAGCTCTACCGCAAGGTGGAGATGCAGCAGCAGACGGGCGTCCGCCAGCCGGTGAAGACGTGGGCCCGCCGGTGCACCATCGTGCCCGAGTTCGTCGGGCACACGTTCAAGGTGCACAACGGGCGGATCTTCATCGACGTCTTCGTCACCGAGGACATGGTGGGGCACAAGCTCGGCGAGTTCTCGATCACCCGCACGTTCCGCGGGCACACGAACAAGAAGGAAGGCGTCAAGGCCTGAGGTACCCAGCGTGAGACTCCGAGGCGACAAACTGAAGAAGCTCGCGGCCCGGCAGGCCGTCTCCATCGAGCAGCTCGCGCAGGCCGCGGCCGGCGCCGGGCTCGATCAGGACAAGGCCGTCGGCGCCGTGCGCAACTGGATGGCTGGGCGCGATCAGCCGCGCTGCCGGGCCGAGCACATCGCGGCCATGGCTCAGGCGGTCGGCTGCCAGGTCAGCGACATCGCCCGCTTCACCAGCGCGGTCCGGTTCCATCGCGGCAGCGCCCGCAAGGCGAAGCTCGTGGCCGATCTGGTCCGCGGCAAGCCGGTGGACGAGGCCCTGAACCTGCTGACCTTCAGCCCACAGCGGGCCGCGGTCAACATCAAGAAGGCCCTCACCGCCGCCATCTCCGACGCCGAACTGGCCGACGCGGATGTGACGGCACTGGTCGTCGCCGAGAGCCGCGTGGACGGCGGGCCGCACATCAAGCGGTTCCAGCCCAAGGACCGCGGCCGGGCCCACCCGATTCTGAAGCGCACCAGCCACATCACCGTGGGCGTGCAGGAGCGAGACTGATGGGACAGAAAACCCACCCCTTCGGCCTTCGCGTCGGCATCACCGAGGCTCACCGCAGCCGGTGGTACGCCCCCAAGGCCCTCTATGGCGAGTTGCTGATCGAGGATCAGAAGATCCGCGAGTACCTGGCGAAGCGCCTGAGCACCGGCGCCGGCCGGCCCCACGCCGCCGTCGCAGATGTGCACATCGAGCGCACCCGCGAGGAGCTGAGCATCATCATCCGCACCGCGCGCCCCGGCGTGGTCATCGGCCCCAAGGGCGCCGAGGTGGACCGGATGACCGAAGAGCTCCAGCTCATGACCGGGCGCAAGGTCAGCATCAAGATCGTCGAGCTGAAGAACCCCGACATGGTGGCCCAGCTCGTGGCCGAGGGCGTCGCCGAGCAGCTCCTGCGCCGGGCCGCCTTCCGGCGCATCGTGAAGAACCGGGCCGAGTCGGTGATGCAGGCCGGCGCCAGGGGCGCGAAGATCCAGCTCAGCGGGCGCCTCGGCGGCGCCGAGATGAGCCGGTCGCTGGATGTCCGCCTCGGGTCGCTCCCGCTCTCGACGCTGCAGGCCAACATCGACTACGGGTTCGCCGAGGCCCGCACCACCTACGGCCTGATCGGCGTGAAGGTGTGGATCTACAAGGGCGCCTACTCGACCGAGCAGGATGACGAGAACCAGTCGCGCGCCGCCGGCGGCCGCGCCCGGGCCCGCGGCCGGCGCTGATGATGAAGATGAACGCAGAGCTGTTGATGACGAAGAAGATGTGGAGCTGATCCGATGCCTCCGTACAAAATTCCAAAGCGCGTGAAGTTCCGCAAGGAGTTCCGCCGCGCCCGCGACCGCAAGGCGACGAAGGGCAACTACGTGGCCTACGGCGACTACGGCCTGCAGGCGCTGGAGGGCTGCTGGCTCAAGAGCAACTGCATCGAGGCCGGCCGCGTCGCCGCCAGCCACTTCCTCAAGCGCGAGGGCAAGCTGTTCATCCGGGTCTTCCCGGACAAGCCGGTGAGCAAGAAGCCCCTGGAGACGCGCATGGGCAAGGGCAAGGCGGATGTGGACTACTGGGCGGCCCGCGTGAAGCCGGGCACGATGCTGTTCGAACTGACCGGCGTCCCCGAGCCGATCGCCAAGCAGGCGCTGGCCCGGGTGGCGATGAAGATGCCCGTCCGGTGCCGTTTCGTGACCCGCCGGGTGACGGTGTGAGGAGGGCGCGATGACCGGAGCCGAAGTCCGCAAGCTGTCTGACGAGGAACTCGCCAAGTGGGTCCGCGACCTGCGCAGCGACATGTACAGCCTGCGCGTGCAGCAGGTGACCGAGAAGATCGAGGACAATTCGCGGTTCGGCAAGAACCGCCGCAATCTCGCCCGCCTGCTCACCGAGCAGTCGGCGCGCCGCCGCCGGCAGGAGACTCAGGACCGATGACACAGGCGCCGACAGGACAGACAGAGCAAACCGACGACATGGGGGACCTGCGGGGCGCCCGCGTGGGGGTGGTCGAGTCCGACAAGCGCGACAAGACGCGCAAGGTCGTGCTTCGCTACCGCGCCAAGCACCC
>CAYMJK010000502.1:0-3085 GCA_964390535.1 uncultured Phycisphaeraceae bacterium
GCCCAAACGGCCACTCGCGCCGCGGGGAGGCAGGATCTCTCACGCAAAGCCGCAACGGCGCAAAGAAAGCCACCTCTGATCTTTGCGCCCTTGTGCCTCTGCGCCCTGGGTGAGCTACTCCGTCCCTGTGCTCCCGAACCAGGAACCCAAAACCTCTTCTCTGCGTTCCTCTGCTCCCTCCGCTCTCTCTGCGTTCCTGCCTTTGGTTGGAGTTCCGCTGCGCCGTGTTCGACTTCAGACCGAAACCGTTTCCACCGTGTCCGCCACGAGAAACTCGCCCTCGGTCTTCTGGCGCACCTCGTCCGGCGTGACGCCGGGGGCCAGTTCGGTCAGGATGAAGCGGCTCCGCTGCGGGTCGAACTGCATCACGCACAGGTCGGTGATGAGCATGGTCACGCACGCGGTTCCGGTGAGCGGGAGCGAGCACTCCTTCACGAGCTTGGCTTCGCCCTTGCGCGAGTTGTGCTCCATCGTCACTACGACCTTCTGCACGCCCGCCACCAGATCCATGGCGCCGCCCATCCCCTTCACCATCTTGCCGGGGATCATCCAGTTGGCGATGTCACCCGCCTGCGAGACCTGCATGGCGCCGAGGATGCACATGTCGATGTGGCCGCCGCGGATCATCGCGAAGCTGTCGGCGCTGCTGAAGTAGCTGGCGCCCTTGCGGGCCGTCACCGTCTGCTTGCCGGCGTTGATCAGGTCGGGGTCGACCTGATCGTCGGTGGGAAACGGCCCGATGCCTAGCAGCCCGTTCTCGGATTGCAGCCAGACATCCATGCCGTCCGGGATGTAGTTCGCCACCAGCGTCGGCATGCCGATGCCGAGGTTGACGATGTACCCGTCGCGCAGCTCCCGGGCCGCCCGCTTCGTAATCTCTTCACGCGTCAGTGCCATGCGCCAGTGTAGCGCCCGGCGCCGAGAGATCGGAAACGGGTCTCGGGGCCCGATTCAGGGAACGTCGGTTGACTTGAAGAGAGGCATCGAGGCAGGGGGCATCGAGTGCACGAAACGGCGCGCAAACGTGGTCAGTCGGCGCGGTTGGAGGCCCGCTCGACCAGCCGCGACAGGGCCCCGAGGCTCGGGACCTCCAGGTCCGGGCGCGCGACCGAGTGGGCGGTCGCGCCGTGCCGGCCCCCCTGCCGGTTCACCCACACGGTCGCGAACCCGAGTTCGCCCGCGGGGGCGATGTCGTGATACCGGCTCTGGGCCGCGTGCACCACCTGCGTCCGGTCGAGCCCGAGCCGGCGCAGCCCCTCATCGAAATGTCCGCGCGCCGGCTTGTACGAGCCCACCTGCTGCGCGGTCACCACCGCGTCGAACTCCACGCCAAGCCGCGAGAGCGTTCCCGCCATCAGGTCGTCATCGATGTTGCTCAGGATCGCCAGCCGGTAGCGGGCGCCCAGCGCCTGCAGCGCCGCGGGCGTGTCCTCGAACGGCGCCCATCCGGGAAGGGAATCGGCGATGACATCCCGCTCGGCGCTCGCCAGTGTGAACCCGAGCTGCGCGCCCAGCCCGTCCATCACCGAGCGAAGAATCTCCCGGTAGGGGCGAAACGCCGCGGCCTGCGCGGCGGACTCGAGCTGGGCGAACAGCTCCAGCAGCGAGTCACCATCCATGTGCGCGCCGTGCGCGCGCAGGACCGGCTGTACGGCATCCAGGATCCCCGTCTCCCAGTCGATCAGCGTGCCGTAGCAGTCCAGGGTGATCGCTTCGAACGCATTGAAGTCAAGCATGGCGCCCGCTCCCCGCCCTGACTCCTATCGAGATCCTGCCGCGGCCCGGGCCCGGCGCCGGGCCCGCATCCGGTCCATCCGCCAGAAGTAGGTCCCCAGCAGCAGCGGCGGGATGCCGCCGGCCCCGATCAGGACCGAGCGCAGCATCCGCTCCGACACCGCCTCCTCCGTGCCCGCCGGCTGGTCAAGGGGGGCGGCCATAGCCCCCTGATACAGCCCCGCCAGCGCGGACAGGCCGCCGTAGATGCCGCAGATCAGCAGCGCCATTCCCACGAGCAGCATCAGCAGGGAACTCAGTCGGAACATGGGGGATACTACGGCGGCGGGGCCGGACGCCGCCGCGGGTCAGCCGGGAAAGGCAACGGATGTCAGTTCGCCTGGTTGCGCAGCAGCGATCGCCTCCAAGATGCACGGAACGTTCCGCTCGATCTGCGGCCAACTCGTGGTCGGAAGCACCAGAATCGCCAACTGATTGCCGGATCGATTCTGCTGGTAGCGCAGGTTCTTGTCGGTGGTGAGCAGGATGTCGAAATCTGCCTCGGCCGCCTGCAGCAGTTCGCCGTTGCTCAGCGTTGCCCATCCCATCTCGAACGCGGTGGCAACATCGTGGCCGACCAGTCTGTGTCGAAGCGGCGCAGGCGTTCCCTGGTCAAAGAGGATCCGCATGACGGCCAGTCGATCTCCACTTGGCGCCGGCGCGCTGCTCAGGCGGCCGTCAGGCTGCGCTCCATGTGCGCGAGCACCTGCTCAACCTGCTTGCGGGTCACGCCCGGGAACCACTGCACGAAGTCGTCCACCCGCGCGCCATCTTCGATGTTCTCGAACAGCGCCTTCACCGGGATGCGCGTGCCCTTGAATACCCACGCACCGCTGACCATGCCCGGGTCGCGCTCGACAGCCTCGCATTGGCTCCAGTCCAGCATGAACGATGATATGCCGCCAAGGATGAACCGGCCTCGCAGGCGCCGGCCGGCCCTCCCCCGCCTCCTACAGCCGGCCCAGCCACTCCTCCTCCATCGCCTCCAGCTGTGATTTCAAGTCCGCCCGCTCGTCGGTGATCGTCGCAGCCCGCACGGCGTCCTTCCAGATGTCCGGGTCGTCGAGGGAGGCGTCGAGCGCGGCGATCTGTGATTCCAGTTCTTTGATTCGCGCTTCGAGCTGCTCGCGGCTCATCCATGAGTTGGGGTTCTTGCGCTTCGACGACGGGCGGGCTGAACCGCCCGCGGGCGGCGCGGGGGCCGTGGCGGCGCCAGTCGAAGCGGGGGGGGCCCGGCCGGGCGCCTCCGATGCGCGCGCACGGGCGGGCGCAGGGCGCGCCGCCGGGCCGGGCTGTGCGCGCGCACGGACAT
>CAYMJK010000503.1:0-2644 GCA_964390535.1 uncultured Phycisphaeraceae bacterium
CGGTCCACGCGGTCGGGGAGGGGGAAGGGGGCGGTGGGGTCGTGGATGGGGCGCCGGGGAGCGGAAGGAGCGGGGAAGGGTGGAGTGGCGTGAGGCGCATCCGTGGCTGTGGAGGCCGCGGGAAGCACCGAGGTCGCAGAGCCGACCTCGGTGGCACGGGTGGCACGGCTCGCAGATTTTTGTGCGTGGGGCGCGATTTTTTCGGCGGGGGAGGCGGAATCGTGCCGCTGGTGCGCGCGCAGATCGGTCAGGAGGGGGTCGTCCGGGGCGGCGACGGGGCGGGGAATGTGGCCGTTTGCAGCGTGGGGCGCGGTTTTTGGGGTGGTTGGCGTGGGCATGGGCGTGACCTCGAAAGTGGACGGTCTCTCTACCCCTTGCCTGAGAGGTCGGGGATGCGCGCGCAAGGTGGGGGAGGCTGTCGCGGCGGGCGCGGGGGAAGGGGCGGGGAGATTGGGTTGTGAGGAAGGGGTGGTACAGGGCGAGACGGGAGCGAGCCTGACGGAGCATGGAGCGCACGCCTCTGGCTTCACGGGGCGCTATCGGCGCTGCGCCGGCGGCACGACGCGCCGGAAAGGCGCCCCCAAACCCGGAGGTCGCAGGTTCGGCGCCACGGCCGCGGATGGGCTTCTGCACTACTCGCTTCGCTCCTCGTCCCCGAGCTTGCGCTCGGGGCTCTTTACGGACACCCCGCCGCGAAGACGTTCTGGAAGCAGAGGAAGTCGAAGAAGTCGAGGGTGGTCGAGCCGTCGCAGTCGGCCAGCGGGTCCGCCGCGGCGAAGCGGTTCTGGAAGCAGAGGAAGTCGAGGAAGTCGAGGGCGCCGGAGGCGTCGCAGTCGGCAAGGCAGCGGGCGACGTCGCAGCGCCAGCGGGCGACGTTGTTCGCAGATACGTCACCGGCCATGGAGAAGCCCCCGCCGACATACAGAGCCGGGCCATCGCCATCGTCGAAGACGGTCAGCGCAGAGACGCCCGGTACTGCCGTTCCGCCAAGCCCTTCCCCAAGAGCCTCCCACGCCTTGCCGTCCCATCGCGCGATGCAGTTCACCGGCATACCCCCGGCCGTGCCAATCCCACCACCGACGTACAGGGCTGGCCCGCGCCCGTCATCGAAAACGGCGAGGGCGCCGGTACCCGGACCACCACCTCCGACCTCCGCCCAGGATGCGCCGTCCCACTTAGCCAAATGTTTCGCCGGGGTTCCGCCGGCGCTAGTGAACCTTCCCGCCGCATGAATCGCTGCACCGGCCCCATCGTCAAAGACAACGAGCTTGGAGACACGGTCATTCATGCCGCCGCCCACTCCTGACCACGACTGGCCGTCCCACTTCGCAATGTTGCCGGGGAATCTGCCGCCTGCATATAAAGCAGGTCCGCTTCCATCATCGAAGACGCTGAGGCTGTAGATATAGCTGCCTATGCCACCTCCCACGGAGGTCCAGGTTTCACCGTCCCACCTGGCGGTACCCCATGTTGCCGCCACGCCGCCCGCTGATCCGAATGTGCCGCCGGCGTACAGGGCAGGACCGCTGCCGTCGTCGAACACGGTGAGCGCATAGACGCCGGGCTTCGTTGTCGGCCCTCCGGCAACGCCGCCCCCCACCTCTGACCATGAGGCGCCGTCCCATCGAGCGACTCTTCGCACCTGCTCGCCTCCGGAAGTCTCGAAGGTTCCGCCCGCATAGAGGGCGGGGCCGCCACCGCGACCGTCGTCAAACACTGCAAGGCTGAAGACGATGCCGTCCTCCAGACCATCTCCGACGGGGGACCATGACGCGCCATCCCATCGAGCGATGTGAAAGGCGATCCGGCCATCGACGCGCCGGAATGACCCGCCGGCATAGAGCGCCGGTCCACCTCCATCGTCGAAAACAGTGAGGGCGTGTACGCCGACGCCAGTCTCATCCATGGCGCGTCCCAGCCCCGACCATTCGCACAGTTGCGCTGTGGCAACTGCGACGAATGACAGCGCGGTGAGCGCGCACGAGGCTCCAAGCCAGTGGCTCATCGGCTCCCCCGTTCTACCAGCAGCCGGCGGCAAATTCTTTCTGAAACGCGATCACATCAAAGAAATCGAGCTTGCCATCGCCGGTAAAGTCGCAGAAGGGGTCACCACCGGCGAACATTCGATGGAACTCCAGGCAATCGACAATGTCGAGGGCGCCATCGTAGTTCAGGTCGGCGCGGCACATCCCGCCCCCGTGCAGTGTATCTGGGCATGGGGAGCCGGTGAACTGGGTGTTGATGCCGCGGTCCTTGAACGCCTTACAGATCGCCGCAGAGTTGAAGGTGCCATCGCTGAGACTGCTCCGCCCCGACGCCCGGCGCGGCGTCTCGCTCAACCCAAGTTACCAGCATTCCGGCGCCGCGTCAAGCCAAATCGGCGCCACGGCTGGAACATCGCGCAGCGCGTCCTTGCCCAGCCTTCCCCGAATCGGGGGAATCAATCGGCCGTGGCGCTCTGCGCGGCGCCTGGTGGGCTTGCGACGGGGCCGTTCGGGCATTTCGGGGCTCCGAGGCCGGTCCGCTCCTACCCTCCTCGCGGCCGGCGTGGCTGGCCGTGAGGTCGTGGTTCGTGTCCGGGGCGGGCGAGAGCTCGTTGCCGCACATTGGGCGCACAGCGCCGCAAGGGTTTTCATGTTACCGA
>CAYMJK010000504.1:0-2675 GCA_964390535.1 uncultured Phycisphaeraceae bacterium
GCGGAGGCGCGGGGGGCGCGGCGGGGGCTCACGCGAGGTGCTGGGGGGGGCGAGGGGGTTCCCCCAGGCTTCCTATCCTGCCGTTTGACCCGGGGCGGCGCCCCTCGCTACCCTTCTGTGGCCCGGCGTGTCGCTGGGGCAGATTGGAGTGTCTGATCGCCTATGTGGACGGCGAGGCTGACAGTTGGTTTTTGACGCCGTGACAACGGCGTGTGGCCCGCGCCTGCGGCGTGCTCGGCCATCGGCGGCTGCTGACCCGGTATCGGGGAGGGCCGGCCGATGAGTTGATGGCGCCCAGCGCATGCGGTTGACCCCCGCGCGAGCTGCTCCGGCAGCATCGCCCGGGGGCGGCGGGCCACCAGCGCGAGCGGGTGGTTTTTTCGTTTTGGCTCTTGTCGGACATATCGGGACAGACAGCAGGACAACATGGCATCCAAAGAACTCAGGAACCCGTCGATGAACACCCAGGAGATGCTGCGCATCCTCGATTCGATCGCGCGCGACCGGAACATCGACCGGTCGCTGCTCATCGAGGATCTCGAGCAGGCGATGGTGACGGCAGCGCGGAAGCATTACAACACGCTCGACCTGGAGGAGTTCACCTGCTCGGTGGACCCGCTGAGCGGCCAGATCCAGATCTACCGGCACGGGGAGCCGCTGGAGATGCCGCCGGAGGCGTTCGGCCGGATCGCGGCGCAGACCTTCAAGCAGGTGATGATCCAGCGCTTCCGGGATGACGAGCGCAGCAGCATCCTGGAGGAGTTCTCGAAGCGCGTCGGAGAGATCCAGACGGGCGTGGCGCAGCGGTACGAGGGGGGCGCGCTGATCGTGTCGATCGAGCGGGCCGAGGCGGTGATGCTGCGGTCCGAGCAGATCCCGGGCGAGATGTTCAACCCGGGCGACCGGGTGCGGTGCATGATCCTGGATGTGAAGGACATGGGCCACCAGGTGAAGATTTACATCACGCGGGCGCATCCGGACTTCATCAAGCGGCTGTTCGAGGTGGAGGTGCCCGAGGTCGCCGAGCGGATCATCGAGATCAAGGCGATGGCCCGCGAGGCGGGGTACCGCACCAAGCTGGCGGTGAGCTCGATCGACTCGAAGGTGGATGCGGTGGGGGCGTGCGTGGGCGTGCGCGGCAGCCGCATCAAGAACATCGTGGACGAGCTGAACGGGGAGAAGATCGACATCGTGCGCTGGAACGAGTCGAGCCAGATCCTGATTCAGAACGCGCTGAAGCCGGCGGAGGTGGCCGAGATCAGCCTGTGCTTCGAGCTCGGCCGGGCGACGGTGGTGGTGCGCGACGACCAGCTCTCGCTGGCGATCGGCAAGCGCGGGCAGAACGTGCGGCTGGCAGCGCGGCTGACGGGGTGGGACATCGACATCCTGACGCCGGAGGAGTTCAGCAAGGGTCTGGAGATCATGTCGCAGACGCTGCTGCAGATCGAGGGGATCACCGAGGAGCACGTGGACCGGCTGGCGGCCCTGGGGATGATCAGCGTCTTCGACATCGAGGAGGTCGGGACGGACCTGCTGGTCGGGGAACTGGAGATCCCGGAGGACATCGCCGAGCGGGCGATCGAGGTGGTGGCGGCGCGGGCGCGGGAAGTGGCCGAGCAGCAGCAGCGGGACAAGGAAGAGGCCGAGCGGCGCCGGGCCGAGGAGGAGGCGGCGGGTCGCCGTCTGCTGGAGGGCGGCGTGATCGAAGGCGAGTTCAGCGCGGATGCGGCGGCGGCGGCGATTCTCGGGGCGGGGGCCGCAGATGCTGCGGACGCCGCGAGGAAGCCGGCGCCGGCCGAGGAAGGCGGCGAGGGGGCTGGGGGCGACGGGACCGGGTCGGCGGAGACGCCGCAGCGGTCGGTGACGGAAGAGGATGAGGCGCGGGCGGCGGACATTCTTGGTGGCGAGGCAACGGAGAACTGATCGGGCGGCGGGATTGCGGGCGTACCCGCGGACCGCCGACCGACCGAGGTGCAGATGGCGAAGCGCGTATACGAACTGGCGAAGGAACTGGGCGTCTCCTCGAAGGTGATCGTGGAGAAGTGTCAGGCCGAGGGGATCTCGGCGGATGTGGTGAAGAACCACATGTCGACGGTGTCGATCGGTCTGGAGACGACGGTGCGCGAGTGGTTCAGCGAGGGCGCTGAATCCGGCGACGGCGGCGGCGCCGGGAGCGCAACGGCGGTGGAGACTGCCGAGCGCGTGGACCTGAAGAAGGCGCGGGCGATTCCGCGCCGGGCGAAGGCGAAGCGGCCTCCGCCGGCGCAGACGCCGGGCGATGGGGGGGGCGAAGGCGGCGATGGGGGAGATGGCGAGGGGGCGCCGGAGCCGTCGCTCGAGGATCGGGATGTTGCCGCGCCCGTGGAGGCGGCTGCCGCGGCGCCGGAAGCGCCGGTGGCGCCCGCGGTCGAGCCCGAGCAGACGGAGGCTGAGGCTCCGGAGGCTGAGAGTGAGACGACGCAGCCGCTGGCGCCGGCCGCGTCTGCGCCGAGCGCGCCACCCGCGCCACCTGCGGCGGCGCCGCCGGCGCCGGAGCGGACGCGGGTGACGGCGCCCGGGCCGCCTGCGCCGATGAACGTGCCGACGCGGCCGAAGATCGTGACGGCGGGGCCGATGCTGGGGAAGAAGGAAGAGATCAAACTCTCCGGGCCGAAGGTCGTGCGCGTGGAGGCGCC
>CAYMJK010000505.1:0-3325 GCA_964390535.1 uncultured Phycisphaeraceae bacterium
GCGCGCCGACCACACCGCCGACGCCGGCCTCCTCGCCGCCGAACTCGCCGACCAGATTCCTGCCGTCATGGCCCACATGCTCCGCGCCCCCCGCGCCCCCGCGTGACATCATCTCTCGCGGAGGCGCGGGGGACGCGGAGATGTTGGCACGCTTCCTTCATACCCGTTGACGACCCGCGTCACACCCTCTCGCAGCGTCTCCGCCCCGAAGTTGATCAGCAGTCCGACGCGCAGATCCATAAGCCGCAGATACGTCAACACCTGCTTCCTATGCACAGGCGCCACCGCTTCCACGGACTTCAATTCCACGACCACCATCCCTTCCACGATCAGATCCGCCCGAAACCCCACATCGAGCTGAACCGATTCCCACACCACCGGAATCGGAACCTCGGCCTCCACGCGCAACCCGCGCTTGCGAAGCTCATGCGCCAGCACATGCCGATACACCGATTCCAAAAGCCCCGGTCCCCAGCGCCCGATGAACCTCCACCGCCACTTCCAACACCGCCCCCGTGATCTCATTGTGCGTCATCGCTCCCCCTGCCTCTCCCCCCTCCGCGCCCCCCGCGCCTCTGCGTGAGCCTCTCCCCCCGCATCACAAGATCCCCCAGCGCCACCACCCCCAGCCCCACCACCGCCCCGTTGAACACCACCCCCGCAACCACGATCACCCACGCCGCCTCCACCCACCATCGCGCCACCCACCACGCCCCGATGTCCCCCAGCAGCCCGGCGCCGCACAGCAGCACCAGCGCTCCCGTCAGCCGCCGCGGCCACCCCGTTGCCAGCCCCAGCCCGCTCATCACCAGCCCCAGCGTCGCCAGGCTCAGCGCGTGCGTGTGCGTGCTCGCGGCGAGAATCTCCCGCCCCACCGGCTGCACATCGCGGCTGAACGCCACCGCCCGCACATCGTCGAAGAACTCCAGCGGCAGCGCTGCAAACGCCCCCTCCCCACTCGCCCGCCGGCTGTGACACCCCGTGCACCGCGCCGCAATCAGCTCCGCCGGCGCGCTCGCCCCCAGTTCCAGATTGTCATAGTCCTCGTTGATCCGCCCCGAGCGCAGCCACGAGACCAGAATCTCCCGCTCGCTCTGCGCCAGGTCCACCGGATGCCCCTCCTCCAGCGCCACCAGCAGCGGCGCCCGGCTGACGATCCCGTGATAGTGCGCGCGCACATCGTCGATCGTGAACCCGGCGCGCTCGTCCCGGTTGTCGTGATGCAGCCGCAGATACAGCCCGCTCGCCGCGGCGCCCCCCAGCAGTGTCAGAATCAGACACGCCACCCCGATCTTCGCCATCACCCCCAGGTCCCGCAGCCGAATCCGCCCCGCCCCACGCGCGCGCACATCCCCGCCCCCCGACGTTCCCTCCCCACCCGTTTCCGACTCATCATTCATCGTTCATCATTCATCATTCAGCCAACCGCCAGCTCCTCCCGCGTCACCTCCACCACATCCCCCGTCATCACCGCCCGGTTCGCCAGAATCCCCACCACCGTGGACCGCAGACCCGCCTCCACGCTCGTCGCCACCTCTCCCCCCTCCACGCAACTGCGCACGAAGTCCTGCAGCGCATAGAACAGGCCCGAGTGCGGCAGCCCGACCCCCTCCTGCAGCTTCCCCTGCGCTGCCAGCTTCGTCGCCTCCGCGATCAGCGTGATCCCCTCGTCATTGTGGAACCTGACCTTGTTGGCGTACACCTCCCACCCCTGCGTCGAGGCGTCCGCTTCCTTGAACATCCACCCGTGGCTCCAGGCGAGCTTGATGCTCGCGTTCGTGCCGCAGAGAAGTTCGTACTCGCCGCCGTAGCTGTTGGCGAGCGTCGCCTGATACTGCAGCGCGGCGCCCCCGGGAAACTCGAGCGTGGCGCCGATGGTGTCCGGGATGCGCCGGCCATCATCGTGAAACGCGATGTGGCCGCTGCCGGTGATGCGCGTCGGGAAGTTGCCGGTGAACCAGTGGAAGACATCGAACTGCTGCGCCCCCCACTCGCCGGCGAGCCCGGAGGAAAGGTCAGGGTCGAGCCGCCAGTTGAGGGCCCGCTCGCGCGCCGGATCGGGCGCCGGAATGCGCCAGGATGTCTTGCGCGCTGCGCCGGCGCGCATCTGCACGAGCGAGCCGACCGAATCCGACCGGTAGAAGCTCCACGCGAGCTTGTACACCGGGTTCGAGCGGCCCTGGAACCCGACCTGGAAGACCTTGTCGCCCGTGCGCGCGGCGACGGCGATCGCGCGGCAGTCCTCGACCGTGTGCGCCAGCGGCGCTTCGCAGTAGATGTGCTTGCCCGCGCCGATCGCGTCGGCGGCGACCGAGCGGTGCGTATGGGTCGGCGTCGCGATGATGACCGCGCTGGCGCCGGACTGCTCGAGGAGCGCCCGGTGGTCGGCAAATGCGCGCGCATTGGGGGCGCGCCGCTTGCCCGACTCGAGGCGCGCGGGATCCGAATCGCAGATCGCGGCAAGCGTGACGCCGTCGATCTGCTCCAGCTCGCCCAGGATCTGCCGCCCCTGGCGCCCGACGCCGATGACGCCGACGGAGATGGCGGCGCCGCGAGGGGCGCGCCAGGCGCTGGCGAGGGCGGGCGTGAGTGCGGCGGCGCTGAGCGCGCCGGCCGACTGGACCATGAAACGTCGCCGGTCGAGGTCGGTCATGCGTGAATCTCCTCGCAGGCGTGCGGCAGG
This sequence comes from uncultured Phycisphaeraceae bacterium, assembly GCA_964390535.1. Taxonomy (GTDB): domain Bacteria; phylum Planctomycetota; class Phycisphaerae; order Phycisphaerales; family UBA1924; genus CAYMJK01. The sequence goes on from CAYMJK010000505.1 coordinate 2,684, forward strand.
GGCGCCGTGTGCGATGGCGGGATGGTGGCGGATGAAAACTCGATGTCGGCCGCGCCGGGGCCTTGGTGGCGCCATTGCGGGCGCGCCGCGTTTGGCGCGCCTGGTGGCGCATCGTGGGGGGCGTCGTGGGGGGCGTCGTGGGGACCGCCGGCAAGGATATGCGATGTGAGGTCATCGGGGGCCGTCCGCGGGCGCGCGCCGGCGACGAGCAGCGCCGTCGACCACGCGTCTGCGGCTGCGCAGGAATGGACCCACAACCCGGCATGCTGCAAGCCACTGCCCAGCGGCAAGATCGCGCAGGCGTAGCTGGCAGAGTCTGCGGGCGCCCCCGTCCGGGGGTCGAGAACGTGCGCGCGCTCGACGCCGTCGATGTCGATCGTGCGCCCCGACGGGCTCGAGACGCTGAGCGCCTGGTCGCGCAGCGTGATGCGCGGCCCCAGCAGCCGGCCCCGATCAGCCAGCGCGATGGTCCAGCCTTCGGGTAGTCCGCCGCTCCGCGGCGGCTCCCCTGGTGGCCCGGCGCTCCGAGCCGGGTCCCCTGGTGGCCCGGATCTCCGAGCCGGGTCTCTCCGAGCCGGGTCCACTGGCGGCCCCCCCAGCGCGAGAACCGAGCTCGTCCCCGCGTGCAGCAGCGCACACTCC